>NZ_LSIS01000160.1:0-12548 GCF_001556365.1 Blastomonas sp. CCH1-A6
TGCTGCGGCTGGCGGGCGAGGACCGGGTCGATCTCCCTGCGTCGCGCCTGGCGATCGATACGCGCATCGTCTATCGCTCGCGCGCGCTGCCGATGCCCGATGCCCTTCGCGAGGCGCTGACGGGACCTGCGATCGTGCTGCTCCATTCGGCGCGCGCGGCACAGCATTTCGGCACGCTGGTCGACAGCGCAGGCATCGATCGTGGCCATATCAGCCTTGCACTGTTCGCTCCGGCGCTGGTCGATGCAGCGGGCGACGGCTGGGCCAGCGTGCGCATCGCTGCCGCCGCCGACGACCGCGCCTTGCTGGACGTCGTCGCCACGCTGTGCCAGCATGAGGCGGGACGCCAACAGGCGAAAAAGCCGGAGACCGAATGAACGTGGATACACCCCGCCAGGGAAGCCCGAGCCAGGCAAGCCCCAGCCAGGGGCAGGGGGCGAGCGGGCGCTCGCTGCTGATCCTGCTGCTGCTTGCCTTTGTCGGTGGAGCGGTGCTCTCCGGCTGGATCATCACCCGGTCGGGCTGGTTCGAAACGCCGGCCCCGCCCCAGGCTGCGATCGACCGCAACGTGATCACCGCCGATCCAGCCAGCCCGACCCCTGCAGCGGTCCCGCCGTCGATGGCGACAGGGATGCTCAGCGGCCCGGTGCCGCCCGGCGCGCTCGACCAGCGCGTGGCGGAGCTGGAGAACCGGCTGTCGCTGATCAACGTTCAGGCCCAGGCGGCGTCGGGCAATGCCGGGCGCGCCGAGGGGTTGCTGATCGCCTTTGCCGCGCGCCGCGCGCTCGACCGGGCATCCGCGCTGGGCTATCTGGAAGGCCAGTTGCAGCTGCGCTTCGGCACGGCGCAGCCCAATGCCGTGGCCACCATCATCCGCGCCTCGAAAAATCCGGTGACGATGGACCAGCTGCGCGCGCAGCTCGACGAGATCGGCCCCTCGCTGGGATCGGGCCGCGCTGCCAATGAGAGCTTCTGGGCGGCTCTGCATCGCGAGGCGAGCGAACTGTTCGTGATCGAACAGGCGGGCAAGGAATCGCAGACCCCGACCCAGCGCGTGCAGCGCGCGCGGCGCTATCTCGAGGCGGGCCGGGTCGAGGCCGCGCTCGGCGAGATCGAGAAGCTTCCCGGTCGCGCCAAGGCTGCGGACTGGATCGCCAAGGCGCGCAGCTATGCCGAGGCACGGCGCGCGCTCGACATCATCGAGAGCGCCGCGATCCTCGAGCCGCGCGGCCTGCGCGATGCGACCGGCCAGCCGATCGAGCAGCCATCGCCGCTGGCTCCGCCCGCAGGCTGAGGCCTGTCCGATGCCTGAACCATTGCAAGACCCCGTGATCGTGCTGCTCGCAGGCGGGCAGTCGCGGCGGATGCAGGGACAGGACAAGGCGCTCGCCGAGATCGACGGGCAGCGCATGATCGACCGGGTGCTGGCCCGGCTCGCACGCCAGGCAGGCACGCTCTGGCTGTCGGCCGCGCACGATTATGCCACGGGCCTTGACGTCATCCGCGACGAGGCCCGTGCACCCGCAGGCCCGGTCGGCGCGATCCGATCGATCGCGAGCGCACTGCGCGCCCGGGGCGGCGACGCGTTCGTCACCTGTCCGGTCGATGCGCCGTTCGTCCCCGACGATCTGGCCGCGCGGCTGATGGTCGAGGCCCCGCTCGCCATGGCCGAGGCAGATGGCGCGCTGCAACCGGTGTTCGCGCTGTGGAGCGCGCGCGCGGTGCTCCAGGCGCTGCCGCCCGATCGATGCCAGGAACGCTGGTCGCTGCAGCGGCTGGGCGAGGCCATCGGCACGCGCGCGGTGTGCTTTCCTGACGCCGGTGCCCTGATGAACGTCAATACACCGCAAGAGCTTGAAATCGCGCGCCGCCATGCGCTCGATACGCGTGGGAAACGGCTTGGCGAGGCCGGGTCAACGCGATATTCAGCATAGCGAAAGCCGAAAACCATATAGAGCGGCGCTTTGCCGCCGACACGCGACGCGGCACGCAGCAGGGAACACAGGGGCCAATCTGGCATGGCGGTGAAAGACAAGGGCGGCACGGCCGCACCCAGAAGCGGGGCCCGCCTCTGGTTCTGGCGCATCGTCAAGATCGGTGCCGCGACCAGCTTTTTCGGGCTGATCGCGCTGGTCGTCGCGGTGGCTACGGTGATGGGCTCGCTGCCCAGTTTCAACGATCTCAAATCCTCGCCCAACGGCCAGATGATCCTGGTCAAGGCCGCCGACGGCACCGAGATCATGCAGCTCGGCCCCAGTTTCGGCGAGTGGCTCGACATCGAGGACATCCCGCAGGTGATGAAGGATGCGATGATCTCGGTCGAGGACCGGCGCTTCGCCTATCATCCCGGCGTCGACGTGATCGGCATCGGCCGCGCGATCTTCACCACCGCGAGCGGCGGCGGACGGCTGCGCGCGACCTCGACCATCACCCAGCAGCTGGCGCGCAACATCTTCCTCAGCAACAGCCGCTCGTACACCCGCAAGATCCGGGAGGGCATCCTCGCGCTCGCGCTCGAGCAGAAGTTCAGCAAGGACCAGATTCTCGAGCTGTACCTCAACAAGGTCTATTTCGGCGGCGGCGCCTATGGCGTCGATTCCGCCTCGCGCAAGTTCTTCAACCACGATGCGACCACGCTCTCGCTCGCCGAGGCGGCGATCATCGCCGGGCTGGTCAAGGCCCCGTCGCGCTATTCCCCCACAGCCGACAGCGAGGCGGCGATCGGCCGCGCCGGGGTGGTGCTGCAGGTGATGCAGGATGTCGGCACGATCACGCCCGCGCAAGCCGCCGAGGCCGATCTGGACGCGGTGAAGTTCGCGCCGGAAAAGGGCCAGAATTCGGTGCGCTATTTCACCGACTGGGCGCTTCCACAGCTCGATACGCTGATCGAGGGGAATGACGAGCCGATCGTCGTATGGACGACGCTCGACCTCGCTATGCAGCGTGCAGGGACGAACGCGATCCAGGCCTATGTCCCCGGCGGCGCGCAGGGGGCACTGGTCGCGCTCGACCGCGACGGCGCGGTGCGTGCGATGGTCGGCGGCACCGATTACGTCACCTCGAACTATAACCGCGCCGTCAGCGCCTTGCGTCAGCCGGGATCGGCATGGAAGCTGTTCGTCTACATGGCCGCGCTCGAGGCGGGCTACAAGCCCGAGGACATCGTCACCGACGCGCCGATCACCATCGGCGGCTGGACCCCGCGCAACAGCGGCGGCAGCTATGCCGGCGACATCTCGCTGCGCACCGCCTTTGCCTATTCGAAGAACACCGTCGCCGCGCGCATCGGCGAGGATGTCGGCACCAGCACGATCGCCAACATGGCGCGCCGCTTCGGCATCACCACGCCGATCACCACCCTCCCCTCGATGGTGCTGGGATCGTCCGAGGTGCGCGTGATCGACATGGTACGCGCCTTTGCCGGGGTCAGCTCGGGCGGCGTCGCGATCGCGCCCTATGGCATCACCAAGGTGACGACGAGCAAGGGCGAGCTGCTCTACCAGCACGAGGCGGACATGAGCCAGGTGCTCGTGCCCCCCTATGTCACGGCGGGCATGACCGACCTGCTGCAGACCGCAGTCAATGTCGGCACCGGCCGCGCCGCACAGATCGGCCGGCCCGTCGCGGGCAAGACCGGCACGACGAACAGCAACAAGGACGGCTGGTTCCTCGGTTTTTCGAGCGGCATCACCACCGGCGTGTGGATGGGCCGCGACGATGCCCGGCCCGTGGGCGGCCTCCAGGGCGGCACCGCGCCCGCGCGCGCCTTTGCCGCTTTCATGAAGGTCGCGGTAGCCAAGCGCAAGATCGAGCCGTTCGAGACCGAGCTCAAGCTTCCCGAATCCGAGCTGGAGCCCGATGACGAGGCCTATTTCGGCTCGCCCGACGACGTGATCTTCATCGACGAGAACGGCAATCCGGTGGGCCAGGGCGAAGGCCTCAGCCCGCCCCAGACCGGCGGCGGCATCCCCGGCGATCCGCAGCAGCCCGAACGGCTCGACGAGAATTTCATCGACCGCGCGCTGGGCCGCGAGACGCAACCCCAGCGCCCGCAGGTCCGCCAGGCCGAACCGCGCCCGCCAGTGCGCAGACCGCCGCCGAACCCGCAGGACGACCGGGTCGCGCCGAGATTGCGCGAGGAAGAGGGGCAGTAGGGCGGTACGGCGCGCGACCGGTTTCAGGTGCGGGCGTTGGTGACGGTAATGGCGGAAACTGGGTGGCTTGCGGATTGGCGGCTCTCTCTTTGACGCTAGGATCGGCACTTGGATTGATAACTGGCCTTGCCTATAGAGCCCGAAATCAAACCCTTTGTTGAATTCAGGCTGACCGATGTTCCACATCTACGATACCCATGATGGAAAGCTTCAGCCTGTCAATGAACCACTTGCTTTGGTGGCAGAGGCACGCTGGATCGATTTGTTGCGTCCCACACCGGAGGATGAAGAACAGATCAACCGCTGGCTGGGCGTCGAAATCCCGGACCGTGAGGAAATGGAGGAGATTGAGATCTCCTCACGCCTTTATATCGAAGGCTCCACTGCTTTCATGACAGCGATCGTGCCGGCGTTTGGCGATGGGGACGAGCCGGAAATGGCGCCCGTTACCTTTGTGCTCACCCCCTCATCACTGGTGACCTTGCGTCACCATGAGCCGCGGGTTTTCGCGCTCATGAGCCAGCGCGCCGACCGCGGGCTTGCCAGTGCCGTCGACGGCGAGGACGTGTTCGTGCAATTGCTCGAAGCCATTGTGGATCGCCTCGCCGACGTACTTGAACGCTATGGCCGGGACATCGAGACGGTCGCCAAGACGGTCTTTGCCAAGACCGACATCCAGGCCCGCTCGCAAACTGATTTCGGCAAGGTCCTTTCCGACCTCGGACGGCAGGCCAACGCGCTTTCCAATATCCGTGACAGTCTGGTTTCGCTCGAACGTCTGGCGGCGTTCGCCACAACCCTGCTGCTCCAGCGCAAGAGCCGCAAGGAATTGCGAGAGCGGCTGAAGACGGTCGCCCGCGATATTCGTTCCTTGTCCGATCATGACGGCTTCCTGTCGCAGAAGATCAATTTCCTGCTCGATGCGACGCTGGGCATGATCAGCATCGAACAGAACGGCATCATCAAGATTTTCTCGGTTGCGGCGGTGGTGTTCCTGCCGCCGACGCTGGTGGCTTCGATTTACGGAATGAATTTCGAATTCATGCCCGAATTGCAGTGGCCCTATGGCTACCCGTTTGCGCTCGGGCTGATGGTGGTTTCGATGCTGCTGCCTTACCTCTATTTCAAGCGTCGCGGGTGGCTGTGAGGGCGCGTGCGGCAGCGGCCTGCTCTTATACTGCGGCTTGTCGCCGCCTGCCTCACGCTTTGGCTAGCAGGTCCGGCACACGCGGGCGGCGGCGCGCATATCGTCGATGACGATGCGACCCTGCCGGCCGGGGTCTGCCACGTGGAAAGTTGGCTGACCCTGTCCAGCGATGGGCGCGGTCTGGCAATTGCCAATCCGGCCTGCACGCTCAAGGGCCTTCCGCGTCTTGAGATTGCCGCTGCGGTCCAGAGGAACTGGGGCCAAGACGCCGCAACGTCAATCGCGCCAGCATTCAAGCTCAACCTGCGCTCCTTCGAGGAAGCGCCTGTCGGGGTCGCTGTCTCGGCAACGGCAATCTGGAATCCGGTCGATAACAGGATCGAAAGCACCGCCGTCACGGTCCCGGTCTCTGCCCGGGTGCATGATCGCCTCGTCATTCACGGCAATCTCGGCTGGATCAACACGCCCGGTGAGGCGGATCGCAATACGATTTTCTTGGGCGCTCAGGCCGAGTTCGAGATCGTGCCCGGCCTTCACCTGATGGGAGAGGTGTTCGGCACGGATCGCGGGCCGCCCGGTGGTCAAGCAGGCCTGCGCTGGGTGACCGACCGGGGACGGATCGACGTGGACCTGCTGGCAGGCCGCCGCATTGACGGGACTTCAGCCTCGGCTGTGACTGTGGGGCTGACGATCCGGCGGTAACGGAGGCCAACCAAAGTGGCGGGGCCAATGACTGATATGGGGTCGCAAGCAGAATGGCAGGTTTTTTCAGGAAACGCGCCTTAACAGACCCTAGCTCCGCTAAGCCTTAAGCGTGTCGAAAACTCCGCTATTTCGTTGGTGTGCACGCATGGCCCCCTCACCCAGCTTCGCCTAATTCGCTTCGCTCATAAGGCTTCGCAACCCTCTCCCTCGGAGGGGACAGGGGGGCTGCTCGCGCGGTCCCAGGCCAGATTAGTGACCATGATTTGAGGCGGCTGCATCATCGTAGCCTGACGGTGCCCCGCGATCGGGCTCCGGTGCGCGACAGTCGTCGCTTGTCTCGACATCCAGAAACGGGCGCTCGATGCAACGGGCTGCTCGCGCCAAGACAGCTGCATTTGTCACGTTGCCCTCGCCACCTGCTGCTATCAACGCATCCCGCGCGCGTTCCAGAGTAGCGCGATCGCCAGTAAGGTAGGCGGTAAACCCAGTCACGTATGTGTTCCAATCGAGCGCGGCATCCGGAGCCTGATCCGCTCGTCGGGATGCAGCGGCCAGCAGCGCTGCGGCTGCGCGCGTACCAGCATCTGCTCCGGAACGCGCGAGATTGCGCGACATGTGGAAGGTCGTGATCGCGTGCTGGCGGGTTGTCAGCAGCGGCCCTGCGGCGAGATAATCGCGGGCAGCCTCAACGGCTTGGACATAACAGCCTCGAGAGTTGTACCACATTGGCCCGCCAAGCTTCTGGGTATCAAACTCAAAGTCGTTCCATGAGCGAGCAGCATTACTGGTGCGGATCGCCAAGTCATAGCGACAAGCACTTGATGGCCGCACCTCCTCACTGGTGGGCGCGCCCTCACTTTGCGTATCAACCGTGGCCACTGTAACAAGAGCAAAGAACAGAGCTAGGAATGCCATGATGCATCTTTCTCTGAATCGAGCTGCTCTCGCAAGCGGTGTGTGGGATGTTGCTTGGAGCCAAGGTTGATGGACTGGGCGTCAACTCGGTGCCGCCGTTACAAGCTAGCTAGCGAGCGAGCGTCCGGAAAGGGCAAGCTTGCGATCAGCCGGTAGAAACTGAAACGGGGTCGCTTCCGGAACGGCCAGCTTCTTCGAGGACAGCTTGAACGCCGCACCCCAAACGCAATCCGGCCCGGAAGCTTGCGCTGCCGGGCCGGATCGTTTGTCAGTGCTGTGCGGCGTCAAAAGCTCAGTGCTTCACGCCCGCCCAGACGTTGCGATAGGCCATATAGCCGAGGCCCGTCGCGATGATCAGGAAGATCAGCACGGCCCAGCCGGTCTGGTGGCGCTTTTCCAGCGTGGGCTCTGCGGTCCACACCAGGAACGCGGCGACGTCCTTGGCCATCTGTTCGCGGGTGGCGTTGGTGCCGTCCGAATAGGTGACGATGCCGTCGCTACCCAGCGGGTTGGCCATCGCGATGTTTAGGTTCGCGAAATAGGGGTTATAGTTGAGGCCCGGTCCCGGCATCGCGTCGGGGAACTTCTTGGCGAGTTCCGCCGGCGGATCCTGATAGCCGGTCAGCAGCGAATAGACATAGGCCGCACCGCCGTGACGCGCCTTGGTGATCAGCGAAAGATCAGGCGGCAGGGCGTTGTTGTTGGCGGCGCGGGCGGCGGTTTCGTTGGCGTGCGGCGAGGGGATATAGTCCTGCGGCAGCGGCTTGCGCGTGGTCGGCTCGCCCGTGGCCGGATCGATCGACGGAGTCTGGGCGGGCCAGTTGGCAGCGATCGCCTTCACTTCGTCCTCGGTATAGCCCAGCTCGGTCAGGTTGCGGAACGCGACCAGACGCATCGAGTGGCAGGCCGAGCAGACTTCCTTGTACACCTGGAAACCGCGCTGCAGCTGCTGGCGATCGAACTTGCCCATCGGGCCATCGCTGCTCAGCGCCAGCTTCTTGGGGTGAAGGTGGAATTCATGTTCTGCCGTCGGCTGGGGCGGCTCGCTGATATAGGCGGCCGCGCCAACTCCGAAGGACACCAGCAGCCAGCCGCTGAAGAACAGCCCGACCAAAAATGCACCAATGCGAATCATGTCGAATGACTTTCCTTTTAGCGTCAGGGCTTATTCGGCGGGCTGCAGCGCAGGGCCGCCAACCGAGCCGGAGCTGTCCTTGCCGAGCACCGCTTCGGTGATCGAGAAGGGCAGCGGCTTGGGCTTTTCGATCTTCGAGATGATCGGCAGGATGATCAGGAAGTGTGCGAAATAATAAGCCGAAGCCAGCTGGCTGAGCATCACATAGGGTTCTTCAGCCGGTGCGCCGCCGAGATAGCCGAGCAGCAGCACGTCCAGCACCAGGATGATGAAGAAGGTGCGGAACAGCGGACGATAGTTGCCCGAACGGACGGGCGAGCGATCGAGCCAGGGCAGGAAGAACAGCAGCAGGATCGATGCGAACATCGCGAGCACGCCGAGCAGCTTGGCCGGCACGATGAAGAAGTCGAAGGTGAAGGCGCGCAGGATCGCGTAGAACGGCCAGAAATACCATTCGGGAACGATGTGCGCCGGGGTCGAGAGCGGGTTGGCCGGGATGTAGTTGTCCGGGTGACCCAGTGCGTTCGGCGCAAAGAACAGCACCGAGCAGAACAGGATCAGGAACACGCCCAGGCCGAAACCGTCCTTCGCGGTGTAATAGGGATGGAACGGCACGGTGTCCGATTCCGACTTCACTTCCACGCCGGTCGGGTTCGACGAACCCGGGATGTGCAGCGCCCAGATGTGCAGGATGACGACACCGGCGATGACGAACGGCAGCAGATAGTGCAGCGAGAAGAAGCGGTTCAGCGCGGCGTTATCGGGGGCGAAGCCACCGAGCAGCCACGTCTGGATCGGTTCGCCGACCAGCGGAATGGCGCCGAACAGGCCGGTGATCACCTTGGCACCCCAGAAGCTCATCTGGCCCCAGGGAAGCACATAGCCCATGAAGGCGGTCGCCATCATCAGCAGGAAGATGACCAGGCCGAGCAGCCAGATCATTTCGCGCGGCGCCTTGTACGAGCTGAAATAGAGGCCGCGGAAGATATGGATATAGACGACGATGAAGAAGAAGCTGGCGCCGTTGGCGTGCGCATAGCGCAGCATCCAGCCCCAGTTCACGTCGCGCATGATATGTTCGGTGGAATCGAAGGCGACCAGCGCGTTGGGCGCGTAGTGCATCGCCATGATGATGCCGGTCACGATCTGGATGACCAGCGCGATGCCGGCGAGCACGCCGAAATTCCAGAAATAATTGAGATTGCGCGGCACAGGATAGCCGCCGCCGATCGCACCATAGACCAGACGGGGGAGCGGCAGGCGCTCATCCAGCCATTTGGTCAGATCGGACTTGGGTTCGTAGTGCTTGGCCCAGGAAAAGCTCATGATCTATGCTCCTCAACCGATCTTGATGACAGTGTCTGACAGGAATTCATATTCCGGCACTTCAAGGTTCTTCGGCGCCGGACCCTTGCGGATGCGCGCGGCGGTATCATAATGCGAACCATGGCACGGGCAGAAATAGCCGCCGAATTCGCCCTTCACCTCACCGGCGGCCGCGCCCAGCGGCACGCAGCCGAGATGCGTGCAGACGCCCAGCGTCACCAGCCAGTTGGTCTTGCCCGGCAGCGTGCGATCGGCAAGCGACTGCGGATCGCGCAGCGACGCCACATCAACCTTGTCGGCTGCGGAAATCTCTTCCGGCGTCAGGTTGCGGATGAACATGGGCTGTTTTCGCCACACGGTCTTAATCGCCTGGCCCGGCTGCACCGCCGAGACATCGACCTCGGTCGAGGCCTGCGCCAGCACGTCCTTGCTGGGCGCCATCTGCGTGATCAGCGGGATCAGCACCGATGCGCCACCGACGCCAGCAAAGCTGACCGCGGCGATGTTGATGAAATCGCGGCGACGCACGCCATCGGATTCGACGGCAGCGGTGCCATCTTGATTCATCGTGACTTGTTCTGCCATGTCGCTAACCTGACCCTCAAGTTATTGAAAAGGATACGTTTTTTATCGATATAGGAAGCGGCATGGCACGGCTTCGCCCCTGGCCCGTCCGCATGATTGCGGGCCTGATAGACGCAAAATCGTCATCTTGCCAACAGGGAAATTGGCGCGCCGCAGCATCATTCCGCCGATTCTGCGCCGTCATGCCGTGCCGTGCACGCGCCGGACCGAGCAGGACAGGTGACAGCCGCGCCGCGCGCGCTATGAAGGGGCGATGCGCATTGCCCTGTACCAACCCGAAATCGCCGGAAATGTGGGAGCCATTCTCCGCCTGGCCGCTTGCCTGGCGGTGCCGGTGGAGATCATCGAGCCTTGCGGCTTCGTGTTCGACGACAAGCGGCTGAAGCGCGCGGCGATGGATTATGGTCCGCTCGCCGAGATGACGCGTCATGCCGACTGGCCAAGCTTTCAGGCGTTCGCGCGCGACAGCGGCGCGCGGCTCGTGCTGATGAGCAGCAAGGCCAGCACAAGCATCTACCGCACCGCGTTCCAGGACAATGACATCCTGCTGATGGGCTCGGAAAGCGCAGGCGTTCCGGATCATGTGCGCGACGCATGCGACCTGCAGACCACCATTCCGATGACCGCGGGTGTCCGATCGCTGAACATATCGGTTGCCACCGGGATTGCGCTGGGCGAGGCGCTGCGGCAGACACGAAGACTGGGTGAGGCATGATCGGCCATCACTATATAGGGGAGCGCGATGACTGACTGGACCGAACAGAAGCCCAAGGCCCGCGCGTGGTTTGAAAGCCTGCGCGACGCGATCTGCGCCGAATTCACCGCGATCGAACGCGAGGCGGGAAGCGATGCGAGCTTCGAATATACCCCCTGGGAGCGGACCGAGGCGGACGGATCGCCCGGCGGCGGCGGCGTTCGCGGGCTGATCAAGGGCAAGGTGTTCGAAAAGGCCGGCGTCAACGTGTCGACCGTCGAGGGCCGGTTCAGCGAGGAATTCGCCAAATCGATCCACGGCGCGGGCGAGGACCCGCGCTTCTTTGCGACCGGAATAAGCCTGGTCGCCCATATGTCGAATCCGCACGTGCCTGCGGTGCATATGAACACCCGTTTTCTTGTGACCACCAAGGCATGGTTCGGCGGTGGAGCCGATCTCAACCCGCCGCTGCCCTACGCGCAAGATACGGACGATTTTCACAGCCGGATGCAGGCGGCGTGCGACGCGCACAATCCGGACTATCATGCGAAGTTCAAGGCCTGGGCCGACGACTATTTCTATATCCCCCACAGAGGCGTGCACCGCGGCGTCGGCGGCATCTTCTACGATCATCTCGAATGCCCGGACGAGGCCGCGTTCGACGCGAATTTCGCCTTCACCCAGGATGTCGGCCGCGCGTTTCTGGACATTTTCCCCGCGCTGGTGCGCCGGCGGATGGGCCAGGAATTTTCGCCTGCCGAAAAGCACCAGCAGCTGGTCTGGCGCGGCCGCTATGCCGAATTCAACCTGATCCACGATCGCGGCACGTTGTTCGGCCTCAAGACCGGCGGCAATATCGACGCCATCCTGATGAGCCTGCCGCCCGAAGCGGTCTGGGAATGAGCCGATGACGATCGAGCGGCTCGACCATGTCAACATCATCACCGATGATCTCATGGGCACCGCACGCTTCTATGCCGAGCTGCTCCAGCTCGAGATCCGCCTCGCGCCGCCGCCGCTGACGCCCGACAATGCCCGCTGGGCGCATGACGCAGCGGGCAACGCGGTGGTGCATATCAACAGCACCGACTGCCCGCGCACCTATGACCGCGCGGTCACCCCCGGCCCGACCGGATCGATCCACCACGTCGCCTTCCGTTGCCGGGATTATCCCGCGATGGTCGCCCGGCTCGAGGCGCGCGGAGCGGACTATCGCGTCAACGAAGTCGAGGCGATCGGCCTCAAGCAGCTGTTCACGCTCGACCCGAACGGGGTATTGCTCGAGCTCAATTTCTTCGCGGGGTAAACGCAAAAAGGGGTGCGGCCGCTGGTGCAGCGCGCGCCCCTCTTGCGGGAATGGAGCTGGCTATCAGCCGTTCACATCGGCCTGGGTCACCGGGACGATGCGGATCTCGACGCGGCGGTTCTGGGCGCGTCCATCCTCGGTGGTGTTCGATGCGACGGGCTGCGATTCGCCGAAGCCGCGCGTGGCCAGGCGCGCCGACTGGACGCCGCGCGTGGTCAGATAGCTCGCCACCGACTGCGCACGGCGTTCGGACAGGGTCTGGTTGTACGCATCGCTGCCGGTCGAATCGGTATGGCCGTATACGTCGATATAGGTGCTCTCGTACTGGACCAGGGTCGACGCGACATCATTCAGCGTGTTGCGGAATTCGGGCTTCACAGCCGAGCTGTCGACATCGAAGGTCACCTGGCTCGGCATGTTGAGCAGCAGGCTGTCGCCGTCGCGGACGACGTCGATGCCGGTGCCAGCGGTCTTCTGGCGCAGTTCGCGCTCCTGCTGGTCGAGATAATAGCCGATGCCTGCGCCGGCCACCGCGCCAATGCCCGCGCCCACGATCTTCTCGGTCCGGTCGCGGCGACCAC
>NZ_LSIS01000161.1:0-1638 GCF_001556365.1 Blastomonas sp. CCH1-A6
GCCCCTGCCCCTGCTCCGTCACCCCCGCGAAAGCGGGCGCGCGCGCTGTGGGAGCGGGCTGGATAGAATCGGGTGGGTGCATGAACGACAGTTCAACCTGAGCCTGTCTCCGAGTTAAGCCACCCGCACACGCCCGCTCAGCCTGAGCTTGTCGAAGGCCCCGCGCCATCATCAGCGAAATTGCGCAACCCCCTTGAAAGCCTTGAAATCAAATCCCAATCCCCAGCAATCAGCGCCTCTTTCTTGGCTCGCGACCAGCCCTTGATCTGCCGCTCCACCCAGAACGCATCCTCGCGCGAGGGAAAATCCTCCGACCAGACCAGGTCAACAGGGCGTCTTTTCGCGGTATAGTCCCCGCAGGCACCGCTGGCGTGCGGGGACATCCGGTGTTCGAGATCATCAGTATGCCCGGCATAATAGCTGCCGTCGCTGCATCGCAAAAGATACGCGTAAAAGGCCATAGCCCAGAATAACGGTTTCGCGGGGCTTTCGACAAGCTCAGGCTGAGCGGAGATGGGGTGACTTTGGGACGGCGGAAGACAAAACTTGCCGTTCAGCAAATAAACCCATTGCGGACATTCACGCTCCGTGTTCAGATGGCTGATGGGCCGTTCGATACCCACCATCTGCGGTATAGTGTTGGCTGCTTGCGTAATGCTTGCGGTTCTTTGGCTGCGCGCTGAAAGTCACCTAAGTCAGCTACAACAAGAAGTTCGTTACCCGCTTGATGCGCCGTTAGAGCGCAGAGCTTATCAAGCGAAAGCTCGTTCCGAACGTAGCAGTGTGAGTGAGATCGAAGCCCATCTTTTTCCTGTGACCGTTTCTTTCCCAGATCGTGATTGTGTGGAGTTGAGACCGCGCTGGGGCGTTAAGGGTGGCACGAGCATTTCATGCTTCTCGAACGAAACGGGTAAACTCCTTAGCCACGACAATATTGGTGAATGAACGGCAGCTGATTACCGAATTGCAGCCATCTCAACCTGCTGCACTGCGCCCCTCAACCGGACGTTGACAGCCGTCTAAAACCGTCCGCACGGCCTCAGCCCTCATTCGCCACACAAGCGGGATTCCCGCTTTCGCGGGGATGACGTGGGTTTGGCTGGCCCCCTCGCCTCAGCGGCGGGCGGCGATCTGGGTGCCGGCGGGCTTGGTGGCAACGGCGCGGGCGATGATGCATTCGCCGCCGAACGAGCGGACCTGGGCGCACATCGCGCGGGCGCTCTTTTCGTCGGCAAAGCCGTTCGCGGTCAGGCGGTGCAGCGTGCGCGCGCCGACGGTGGTGGGTACGGCGACCTTGGAGAAAGCCGCGAGATCCTTGTGCTTGGCGCTATAGCCGACCCAGGCGCGGTTGGCATTGGCCGCGCTCGAGAACACGCCGAGCTGCACCGCGAACGCGCCATTGCTGACCGGCGAGAAGCTGGCCTTCTGGAAGACGGCGGGCGCAGGCGCGGCCTTGGCGGGCGCGGGCTTGGGAGCAGGCTTCGGCGCGGGGGCCGCGGCAACCTGAACCTTTTCCTGCTCGACGATCATCTGGCGCTTCGCGACCATTTCGGGGCGCAGCTTGCGCACCGCCTTGCGGCGATAGCTGGCGGGCAGCGGCTTGACGATCTCGCGCGCGGTGAGCAGCGGCGCGACGAT
>NZ_LSIS01000162.1:0-251 GCF_001556365.1 Blastomonas sp. CCH1-A6
CCGCCAATGGCGGGCGCGTCGGCATCACGGCGGCCAACATCAGCTCCGGGGCGATCAACTCGACGCTGTTCAGCTTCCTCAATGCCACCGGCGGCAATCTTTCGGTGGGCAATGTCACGGCAGGTGGTGCGGTGACGCTGCTGGCGGATACCGGGCCGATCACTGCAGGCACGCTGGGCGGCTCGCAGGTCAGTGTCGACGGCCAGGGTGCGGTCAGCATCGGCGGCGTCACGGCCACCGGCGCGGCGCAG
>NZ_LSIS01000163.1:0-10080 GCF_001556365.1 Blastomonas sp. CCH1-A6
GCAAAGTCGATGCTGTCAGCGATCAGCGCAAGGTGGGGTCAGCGCCCCGCTTACGGACTTCCTCCCAAACCGGCGGGTCAGAATTCATCGCTGAGCCGGCCCGGCACCGTATCAATGACACGCTCCAACAAGGCCTTGGGCAGCGCGCCGTAATCCCCTTCATCGACCGCGATGTAGCCTGCCTCGTCGTCGGTCAGGATGTACTGCGTGAAGTAGCTGTGAAAGGACCGGGCCTGGGCCTGATCCAGTGCGGCAACGAAGGCGGCCTGATCGGCTTTGAGACCGGCATCGGCAATGTTCAGAGAAGCGTACATGATCTTTCCTCCTGATGTTCGATGCGTCGCATCAGGGACTGCAAAAGATGTGGGTGACGGGCTGGGTCAGGGACCGCGTCAGCGGCCGCGAAGCGGCGATGGGGGCAACGATTTTTGCCGGGCTTGCCCGGTAAAAATGGTGGGGCCCCGTCGTCCTTGACGCAGCCCCAAAGCCCGCATCAGACTTGGTCTTTCTGCGAGAGAGACCTCTCCAACGTCAGCGGGAAAGCGCACCAATCGCCCCACAAACCATTTTCCTACACGCGTCCCGAATGCCAGTGTCGTCAGCGGAGGGGACCAACGGCCAGCAAGAAGGAAACCCTATGGCCAGGTCCAAACCCACTGCGCGCGATGCGCTGAAGAAGCTGCGTGAACAGCGTGCCCAACTCGAAAGCGAGGAAGCTCGTCTTCGCCAAGAGGCAGCGACCGAACTCGGCAAGGTGTTGATCGAGTGCGGCGCCGAGACGATCGAACCTGCACAGCTGCGCCAGATCGTGCGTGCATCGATGGCACTCGGGATCGAGGAAACGCTGAAGCGGATCGCGCCTGCGTAGCCCCACCCAGCGGCGGCAAGGGGTTCGATGCCCCGCGCCGCCGCATAGCCCCAGAGCAAAAGAAAAGGCCCCGATGGCATCCGCCACCGGGGCCTTGTCGTGGGGTAAGGACATTCAGTCCTCGTCGATGTCGGGTGCTCCCTCGTTGCTGCCCGAACGGCCCTTGGTGAGGAAGTCGACCTTGTCGGCGATGATCTCGCAGCCGTAGCGCTTGGTGCCGCTCTGATCCTCCCACTGGGTGTAATGGATGCGACCTTCGACCGTCACGAGCTGGCCCTTGGTGCAATACTTGGCGACGTTCTGGCCCAGGCCGTTGAAGCAGGTGATGCGATGGAATTCGCTGTCCTTGGCGGTGTAGCCGTTTTCGTCCTTGTAGGTCTTGCCATCCTTGCGGGCGGGCCGGTCAGTCACGACCGAGATCGAGGTGATGCTGGTTCCACCCTGGGTGGTGCGGGTTTCAGGGTCGCGAGCGATGCGGCCAACGAGGATAACGAGATTGGTCATGGGCTTTCTCCTGATCGAGCATTCCGGGTCCATCCCGGCTGCAAACCCGAGCAGAAGCGCCCCGCGGCGAAGCGCACCGGAGGGGAACCCGGAACTGGTTCGGGTGGTGCGGGCAGCCGGGCACAGCCCGGCAACTCGGCCGGACCTGATCCGGGTTGCGCGTCTCGACGGGGGGTGATTCAGGGACAGGTTTGTATCGAAGCCGGGTGGAGCTGGATGCCGTGAACAGGTCTGCCCTGCCTCGTTTCCCTCCGGTCTTGGCCGGATCACTCCCCCGCCAGCCCTCCACCGGAGAACCCCTTCCTAGATCACGGTACGGACCTCGCCTCCAGCAGGTGGCCTGGTCCTGGACGCAACTGCTTCGCCGGGGACAGGCATATCGATCGTCACCCCTTTAGCGCCGTCCAGAGGGTTGCCTCGCAGCATCCAGGCCTGCGGCGTGATCAAGCGCGCCCAATCAGCAAAGGAGGGGATCGAGCCCAAGTCTTCGCGCACGTGCTGTTCACCGACCAGACGCACCGGAACGACCCGGCCATCGGCATTGACGAGGGTCTCGCCGAAGATCGCCTCCAGCATGAATATCCCCTCGGCATGGTGCCGCAGCGCGCGGTGCCGAGGGTCTGCCAGGATTGCCTTGGACTGGTCGAACCACTGGTGCAGCGGGAGATAGTCATCGACCGTGCCGCCCCATTTCCGGACCGACGAGAGGGCGTGGTAGTAGCAGTGGGCCATGCCAGATCTCCTAGAGCTCGGTCGAGTGATCATCGGTCGCGGTGAAGCGCAGGCTGCAGTCGAGCACGAAGGTCGCTTCAGCCACATCGATCACGAGTTCGCCGCAGGCACCGTGGTTGATCTCCCAGCCAGGGTGGTGACGTTCGAGCGCCAGATAGGTCAGCTGCTCGAGAGCTTGCCCAAGCGACGGCAGTTGCTCGGAACCGGCACCATCCGCCGTATGCGCTTCGCCTTCCTGCAGCGTAACATCAGGGCACGCGATCGCCCCACCGGCTGCATCGAGGCAGGCACATTCCTCGACCGCACCGCTGTCGCCGCAACCGTCAAAGCGGATCTCGACGCGGGCGATGCCGGCTTCCTGCAAGCGCGGGAGAATGACGGACTTGAGCTGCTGAATTTCTTCGACCACCTGGGTCTGCCGCTGGGCCTGACGAACGGCAAAGTCGGCCATCACGGCTTCGATATCGATCATGGAATGCCTCCTGTAGAACGGAGCCGACGACCATCCGCTGGCTCCAACCGACAGGCGCTCGCCTTTCCTCTGACGGACGACGCCAGCGCCGATCCGGCGCTGGCGCGAAGGCCGACAGGGTCTCAGTCGGTGCTGGCCGAAGTGTTCTTCGGATTGGTGCCGAGGGGCCCGCGGCGATCGACAACGGTGATCCGCCGAGCCTTGGCGTCGATCACCAGGCGTTCGAGTACGCCATTGCCCGGAAAGGCAATGACGTAGCGCGGATCGAGGGAGAGCATCCGCTCGTTGCGCTTGAAGCCGGCACGGGCGCCCAGCCGCATATCGAGCGAGAACGTCACCTGCGGAATGCCTCGACGTTCAGCCCAGCTCGATGCCAGACGGTCGACGCCCTTGGTGTCGCCGCCGTGGATGAGCACCATGTCCGGCACGCGGTCGCGGACCTTGTCGAGCGTGGCCCAGACATTGTTGCCGAAGGTCAGCGCATCGTCTTCGGTAGCATGGCGAGTGCGCCCGCCAGCGAACACGACCGGGGTTCCTTCGGGCACGGCCGCACGGCGCTTGGCCTCGGCGCGGGCACGCAGAAAGTCGCGCCCTTCGACGAGCGCGGACGTCAGCATTGCGCTGTGGTTGAAGCGCGAGCTGGAGACTGGTTTCCACGAGGAACCGAACTCGTTGAGGTAGAGCGCGGCGGCAACTTCGCGCATCTCTTCGAGCGCCAGCATCGCGCATTCGGCGCATTGCGCCCGCTCGACCTGGGTCTCGAGTTCATGGGTGTGGACCTCGGATCCATCAGCCGTAGAAATCAGCGCTCGGACCTCGTCGGTCGCCCGGTCGAGGGCAGTCGATTTGCGTTCCGCCGAGCGATGGAAGATGTTGACGAAGGCCCAGCCAAGATCCTCGGCGTCGGCTTCAAGAGCGGTCCCGGACACCATGGCGAAAAGATCGGACCAGACCGCTTCGAGGGTTTGGACGACCGCCTCCCGGACTGGGAAATCGCTGGTCGATACGGGAGCGGGTCCAATCGAGAAGCCGGCGAGATCGAGCCCGGCGAGTTGATCGGCGAATGACATGTGCATGGGATGTCCTCCTGACTGGCGTGAGGCCGACGCACCCGTTCATGGCTGCGCCAGCGAGAGCCCGTCAGGGCCAGCATTCCGGCAGGGTTGCGCACCCGTCAGGGGAAACCTGGCTTGGCGGGCTGGCGCGGGCAGGCCTTGAGCCCAAAGGGCCAAGGCCAACACGGGCCCGACCAAGCCGGGTTGCGCAAGACTGGCGGCTGGCCCAGGGCCTCTCTCGCATGGCGCCAGGCCATGGGCGGTCGGAACAGATCCATTGGCAGGGACACGCCCTATGCCTCATCCATGCACCGCCCCGGCTCGGCTCAAGCCGCTCGCTTGGCGTAGACGCCCTCTCCGTTCGACATATGCCCGAGACAGTCATAGTCGCCGAACACGGCATCGAAGCGGGATGCGATCTGGGACAGCCAGCGCTGTGCCCGCGGTGAGCGGGCCGTGCGCCAATCGGCGTCCCAATAGGCGCCGTCATCGCGTTCGACGATCCAGACGGCCACCAGCCCACCGTAGACCGATACGCCGAAATCCGCATAGGCATTGCGCATTAGGATCCGGTCCTCCCGGCCGCGCCAGCCGTCATGCGGGATCAGCGACGAGAAGGCTCGGCCGGCCCGCTCGCGCAGGTCGTCACGCAGCCACTCGTATTCGAATTCCCAGTCGTCCTCGGCTTCGACCTCGAGCACTGTGAATGCGACGATTGCGCCGCTGGGATAGCTGACCGATCGGCCCATGATATCCTCCCTCAGGCCGCAAGCGCAGCATCGTCTGACGCGCCGTCAAACTGCTCGGCCGTGATCCGCCCGCCGAGCCTAAGCAGCAGGGTCGAAGCCTCTTCGGCCTTGGCCGCAGCCGTCAGGATGGCACGGTCGTCGTCTTTCAGAAGCTTGAGCCAATGCTCGATGTAGCTTGCGTGGCTGTCGAGGTGCGTGACCGGCAGCCCCAGCTCAGCGCCGAGCATGGCGCTCGAAAGCTCGGCGACATATCCTGACAGTCCAGCCCTAATGTGACTTCCACCGCAAATTTTCGGGGCGCGGATCATGCGGCCATCTCCTCAGGCTGGGGCTGCTGGGCGTGCATCCAATCGGCGGCCGCCTGCGCCTTGCTGGCGGCGGTGAAGATGGCACGAGGGTCGTCTTTGAGTGCGCGCAACCACGATGCTACGTAGGCGGCATGATCGGCCCGCGGATGGTGAGCGATCCCGAGGTCGGCGAGCACGAACGATGCGGTCAGTTCAGCGCAAATTTCCTCGATCGCCAAGCTGTCGCGCTTGAAACGTTCGGCAAAGTTGCGGTCGAGCCGGTGCTTTGCCCCTGTGGCGTGGGCCGCCTCATGCAAAAGCGTGCCCATCTGTGCTGATGCATCCCGAAACGAGGCAAAGGTCGGCATGAAGATGTGATCGAGGTCGATCCGGTAGTGCGCATCGTAGGCGCCCTCGGTGACCGGGATCTTGAGGGCCGCGACGAAAGCTTCGGCGTGCCCGAACCGCTCGCCCTCGGGTAGAACTGCGACAGGTGGGGGTTCATAGCCCTCGACCTGGGCGAGGTTGAACACGGTGAAGGCCCGCGCGAACATGCGGCCGGGTCCGGCTTCGCCATCGTCATGATCATCATCGGCGCGCGATGCGGCCTGCTTCCAGAACACAACCGTCGTTCCGCGTTCACCTTTGCGGACCTGTGCGCCAAGCGATGCCCACTGGCGATAGGTCCCCCAAAGACCGCTGGAATAGGCAGCCGCTTCGGCTGCGATCCAGAGCGCGAGCACGTTGACGCCGCGATAGCGGCGGCGGGAGGTGACGTTCTGCGGCCTGGTGGTGGCAGCGCCATCATGGTGCCAGGGCATACGCCAATCGCCGGCACCGGCTTCGATGGCACATACAATCTCGGTAGTAATGCGCGAATAGACGTCGGCTCGCGGCGTAGCAGGGTAGGATCGGGACATGGCAGGTCTCCACGACGGGCGGAGGGAAACTGTCTTCCGCTCCTTCAATCCGTCACCCGCAAACCCGCCTCCTCTTCCTCTCCCGCCATACCGTTATGCGGTGTGGCGGTACCCGGTGCGATCTGTTCAAGAACACGCTGGATTCTGGCCACCTCGGCCTGAAGCGTCACCCGCTGCGGCTCTGGAAGCCGCTTCTCGCGCAACAACAACCGTGCCTCATCAGCACCGCGCTGCCATGCCGGGCGATGCCGTTCGGCGATGCAGGCATTGGGGCAGCGGACCGGTTCGCACATGGAGATCATTGGCCCGCTTGCGCCTGGCTCCGAACTCCGGTTCAGGCACAGGGCAGTTGCCGGATCAAAGAAGCAATCGGCCAGCGGGCCGACATGCAATGTCCGCGCGAGACTGCCCAGCATGGTGCGCAGACGTGGACGGTCGGCAATCATGGCAGGTAGCGGCGCCAACTCGTGGGCGGCAGTATCAAGCACAACTCCGACCCTGTTCGCGGCAGGTCCGCCAAGGCGTGCGCCACTTTGCCGCTCGTCGAAGTAGACAAGGATATCGTCGATCTGCCCGAGCGCACGCTGGGCTTCGATCTCTCCCCGAAATCCGGACCGGCTGCTGCCAGCATAGCCTTCGAAAGCCGCAACGCTGGCATGCTTGTACTGGATCATGCCGGCAATTGTTCCGAAGGGCCGGTTGGCGATGTGCCAGGCGATTGTGCGGCGAAACTGACGCGTTGTCAGACGCCATTGTCGGCCGTCGGGTCCGGCAGGAATGACGGGTGCCTGCGCGGATCCGAATTGGTCATTGAGGTGATCGCGGAACCGGTTGAGTTGCCGGACTATCTCTGCAGAGACGTGCGTCTTGGTATTGGCCCGGAGCGTGAGGACTGGCCACAGGGTCGTTGTTCCGCGCGCTTGCCCTGCACGCGCGGAAAGGCGTTCGAGGACATCGATGGCTTCAGCGACTGGCGCGATGGTAACCCACTCGGTCTCCTCGCCGCCGCCGCGCTTGCCCTTGTAAGCAGTGGACTTGATACGATGCCGCAAGATCGTACCGTCTTCGGCTTTGGTAATAGACAGGCATCCCTGCCTCATGGCTTGGATCTCGCTGTCCCGCATGCCTGAGAGAAAGGCACATACGATATAGGCTGCGGACTGCAGCATGACTTCCTCGAGGGGCAAAACCTTGGCATCGAAGCGGGTGCGCCAAGGCAGGCCAGTATCGGGATCGGCAGAAATGGGCGTATCCATGCCGCCGATCTCGGTGCCGAGTTCTGCGATGGCAGCGGCGATGAGGTCTGGTGCACCGGTGGCGAGGCCAAGGTGCATGGCAGGTTCGGCCTGCGCGTTGATACCGGCATGGAGGTGGATCAGGTGGTAGTTGATCGGCGGCGTGACGGCGCCGGTTTGCGGGTCTGTTCGCGTTGCGCCGTTATGTGCCGTGGTCCAGATCGGAATGCCGCGCCCATGCTGCCGCAAGGATGCAACATAGTCGAGAAGGCGTTCGCGTTGCCGTAACCGACGAACAGCGGGATCCAGACCTTCCCCAGCGGCAATCAGACGGTTGCGCGTTGCTTCAAGGCGATCGAGTTCCGCCCGTGCGGCAAGGATATCGCCTGCGTGGCAGGTCACGTAGCGCAACGACCAGGAGAGCAGCGGCGTCATGATCGATTCGGGAATGCGCGGCGTCCGGTTCTCCCCTGCAATATGCTTTGCGCCCGCCACGGAAAACGGACTTCGTCCCGGCCACGGTTCGAAGGACAGGTGCGCAGTCGGCAGATGATGCTGCAACTCGTGCAGGTCAAAGACGATCCGCAGCAGCGCTGCCGCTACAACTGGGCGCAGCCCGGCAAGGCGCAAAGATCCGGCGTAGCGATCGACCAGAGCCTGATCGACCCGGCCGAGATCGAAACGCCCCAGCTGAGCCTTCACGAAGTCGAAAAAGCGCAAGGTCCGGTTGGCCTCGCCGCGCACCCCGGCCGGCTCAAGCCGCGAACGGTGACCGGGGAGATCGACATTGAGCCGCGCATCGAGAATCTGGCGCAGGGCATCAGCAATGGATGGGTCTTCAATACCGCCGAAATGTACCGTGACATGGCAGCGCCGCGCGTTGTCGCGAAATACGCCGGGAGCCAGATCCCACACCGGATCGCCGTATCGTGAAATATGCGCGCGATCGCAGCCGGGGCGCAAAGGCGCGGACATAAGCACAGGGAGGGCATCGCGCTCATCGTCGCTCTCCGCCAGAAGCTGGACAACGGTCATACCCGTGCCTCTGGCGGCAGATAGACCGTGGGAGGGTCGTTCGCGACTTGCGCACGGGCCCTTGCCACGACGCCTTCGGCGAAGGCAGGCAGGATCTGCTGAACGATGCGATCATGGGCATGACCAAACTTGGCGGTCCAATCAGCGGCACTCAGGCCGATCCGCTGAGCGTCGACGAAGGAGAGAAAGGCGAGAATGGCAGGCAGCTTGCGCGCGGTAATGACCGCGTTGCGGCAATCGAGGCAGGCCCAGAACGGTGTTGGGCATGGCGTGCCGACGGATGCGAAGGGACTGGAATAGAAGTTGCCACAGCTTGCAAGCCAGACGTCTTGTTCGCCATCGAGCAGTGCGGTTGAAATGCCCCCATCATCGGGATCAGGGCTTGCCAACTTGCCGCGCAGCCGGTCCTCGTCTTGAGGAGGCAGGATCATTGGACCAGCGAGCGCCTCTTCGAGGGCATCTGCCACGGTTTGCTCGTGCAGCGGTCTGAGGGAGGGAATATCGGCGTAGTGCCGTGCCGCGATATCGACGGTATGACCTACGGCGAAGCGGGCCATGTGGCCTTCGGTCTTCAGATACCACAAGGCCTTGTGCGTCTTGCGCAGATACGAAAGACACAGATGGAGCGGTTTACCCTGATCATCGGTAATACAATGGCGCTGCGTCCAGGCACTGACCTTCAAGCGCAGTTGACGAATACCTGCGGTGATCTCGCCCGGCTGAAAATAGACCCAAAGGTTATCGCTAAAGTTATGGACCCTGGCCTTGGACGATAGGGCGATGATGCGTCGGATCAGACCGCCAGGGGTGGATGAGCCGCGATCACGCACCCGGATTGTCTTGTGCTCGGCACCGTGTGCCCGCAGCTTGGTGTAGGCGATATCGACGGTACCACCTGCGGCATTGCGCAGACAATCGAGGGTGAGCGACTTGCAGCACTCCAGCTCAAGCCCTGTCTCGAGTAAGAGCAGAACAAGAAGCGGGACGATATCGTCGGCAGTAAGATAGTGGGCTGCGTGGAGGCTCAGGTTAAGCCTGTCACTGGTGAGATCGCGCTTTTTGCGCAGCTTGTACAGGCTCTGAAACGTGGGATCACGGTAGCCCAGAACACCGTATGTCTCGATGGCAGCATGGGCTTTGCAATATGCGCCATCGATCTGCGCCACCTCATCGATCTGTGGCCCCGATCGCAAGCGGGCCTCGATCGCAGCAATATCCGCGCGTGCCGCATCGCGCAGCTGGCGGGCTACATACGGACTGTAGGCATCGCGTGGACGGGAACGAACGTGTGCGTGTGAGCTGACGTAGCGCAGTCGTTCCCGCAAGCCGCAATCGACAAGCTCAGGGCTGTCGTCCGCGATGCGACGTAGGACGGAAACGACCTTGGCGACATAGGTTTGTCCATGCACGCGAGACTTGCCCTGCGCGCTGAGCCATGTCTCAAATCCATCGATGTGATGGGCGCGAAGGTCAGCAGGGCCGTTGATCCGGTCGCCTGTCCCGGCCAGGTAGGCAAAGAAGCTTGGCAGCTGGTTGGCGTATGTCTTGAGGGACGAACGTACCATGATGGGGCCGCGCGGTGCGGCCAGCTTGAACAGGCTCCGGGCAAAAGCGAGCGCCAGGCCGCGCGGCCGCAAGCCCGTGAAATCGACGAGCAGCTCGCCGCCATATAAGGGATGAATCATGAAGCGCAGCGTGCTGATCTGCGACCATGGATCGGCTTGGGGCGCAGCCGCCTCGGTCTCGAAGCTGACCTTGCGTCCTTTGCGTGGAGCAGCGCTCATGATCGAAGATAGCCTGGTACGAGTGCCAACAGCTCTTCGACTGCCGCATCGACGGTATCGGCACGCGTGGCGAGGTGATCCAGATAAATAGAGGTCGTCGCGAGGCTCGAATGGCCAAGCAATCGCTGGACCTGTTGAAGCGGATCGCCGACCAGCTGGCGATAACCTTCCATGGCGCCCACTGGTGCCGCTGCGTCGGCGAGGCGGCGCTGGATCAGCATGGCCAGCATGTGGACTGCAAAGGAATGCCGGAGTTGATGGGGGCTAAGCCGGACCGGGATGCCTGCGTCCGTGCAACGGCGGCTTGCCCGTGCGAAGATCGCTTCCCACGAGTTGGGCAACACAGGATGGCCCACCTCGGTCAGCCAGAGGACCGCGGCTTCGCGCGGTTAGCGTCCGCGCTCGTGGTGTAATTTTCGGTGGAGATTTAGGTGCTGCT
>NZ_LSIS01000164.1:0-15869 GCF_001556365.1 Blastomonas sp. CCH1-A6
GTGCGGAAGCCCGCCGTGGGCGGCGCGAACTTGGCCGAGGCCAGCCGCTTTTCCACCTCGATCCCGCGTTCCTTGCCGACATTGCGGATCACGTCGCGAATGTCCTTGGCATAGGGGGCGTCGGCGGGGGTTTCGGCGAGCAGCGCAAACCAGTCCTCGATCGCCTCAGCATGCTTGCCGTCGATATCCTTGGCGGCGGCGAGGAAATAGCGTGCACGCGCGTCCTTGGGATCGAGCTCTACCGCCTTGCGGAACGCGGCGCGCGCATCTTGGCTGATCGCCTCGTCCTTGCTGGCCATGACCAGCGCTTCGCCCAGCATCGAGTGATATTCCGAGTTGCCGGGCGCAAGCTGGATCGCCCGGCGCATCGCGGTGGCCGATTCGGCAAAGCGCTGCGTCTCGAAATAGCTCCAGCCCAGCATGCGCCAGCCTTCGGCGTCGTTCGGGTTTTCGCGCAGCCGGGCTTCGAGCTGGGTGATGACCTCATCGACCGATGCGGGCTGTCCCTGCGCGTTCAGGGGGGCAACGGGTCCCGATGCAGCGGGTTTCTGGTCGCTATAGACCTTGTACCCCACGGCCGTGACAGCAATCAGCGCGGCGGCCGCCAGCGCGATCGTGCCGACACCGGGGCGGCCGCCGGAGGCGCGCGCGGAAGCCGGTTCTGCCACAAGGGGCATGTCGGTATCGGTCTGTGGGTCGGTCATACGGGCTGTCTCTTTGTCGCGTCCGGGTGGAAGGCTAGCCGATCGGCCAGATTTTCCAATTTCTAAGTGGTAAAGATCACATTCTTTGCTAGAAATATCGGCATAGGGTTCGCAACCGAATTTTGGGCAAGTTCTTGCGGCAGCGGGGCAATCTGGCGATAGCAGCACCGATCGGGGAGAAATCGGGTTGCGGGGCGCCGGATGGGGCAGCGTTTGCTGGCAGGCGCGGTCGCGCGAGCGTCCGCAATTGGGGGACGCGAACCAGTGAGCGAGATCTACCGCGTTGCTATCATCGGGTCGGGCCCGGCAGGCAAAAGCGCAGCCGCGCGTGCCGCGAGCCTCGGCATGAGCCATGTTCTGCTCGAAAAGACCGATCACCTCTCCGACACGATCTACAAGTACCAGAAGGGCAAGCACGTGATGGCCACGCCGTCGCAGCTGGTCCTGCGCTCCGACCATGAGTTCGAGGCGGGCAAGCGCGAGGCAATCCTGGAAAAGTGGAATGCGCGCACCAAGGAACTGAACGTCAATGTGAAGTTCAACGCCGAGGTGAAGGCGATCAAGGGCACGGGTCCCGCGATCGAGGGCAGCGTCCATGTGATCGAGCAGCGCGCGCGCGACGGATCGGTGACCAAGAAGGAAATCCAGCGCTACGCTCCGCCTTACGAGATCGAGCTGACCAATGGCGAGAAGATCATCGCCGAGAATGTCGTGCTCGCCATCGGCACCCAGGGCAACCCCAACCGGATGCGCTGCCCCGGCGGCGACCTGCCGCATGTGCAGTACCAGCTCGATGACCCCACCGAATATGTCGACGAGCATATCGTGGTCATCGGCGCGGGCGATGCGGGGATCGAGAATGCGCGCGGCCTGGCCGAGGATTCGGCGCAGGGCAATGTCGTTACCATCGTCAACCGCGGCCCTGAAGCGCCGAGCCCCAAGGAAACCTTCCCCACAGCGAAAGAAGCCAATGCGCTGGCGCTGCTGGCCGATCGCAACGCCGGCAAGCTTCAGATCCGTTTCGAGACCGACACTGCCAGCATCGAGCCTGGCTGGATCACCTTCAGCACGCGCGATGGCGAGGAGCGGGTGCGCTGCGACCGCATCATCGCGCGAATCGGCTCCGCGCCGCCGCGCGCGTTCATCGAGGAATGCGGTATCGCGTTCACCAGCGCCGATCGTCTGGCCTTCCCGCAACTGTCGCCGGTGTTCGAATCGACCGCGCCCAGCATCTTCGTCATCGGCGCGCTCGCCGGGTACCCGCTGATCAAGCACTGCATGAACCAGGGCTATGACGTCATCGAGTTTATCAACGGCAATACCGAGCTGAAGCCTGCGGACGAGCCGATCCTCGAGGCCAAGTTCAAGGACCTGCCGGGCCGCAAGTCGGTCGCCGAATGGCTCGACCTGCTGCGCGAGAACGTGACGATCCTCAACGGCATGAACCCGCTGCAGATGCGCGAGTTCATGCTCGATTCGGATGCCAAATTCTATCGCCGCGGCGATGTGATCTTCGAACGCGCCGCGCCCGGATCGTCGCTGTTCGCGATCGCCGAAGGCTCGGTCGCGGTGCAGATCGACCCCAATGACCCGTCGAAGACGGTGCCGATCGGCAAGGGTTCGATCTTCGGCGAGGTCGGCCTGATCTCGGGTCGGCGTCGCGGCGCCACCGTGGTCGCCGCCGAGGACACGATCTGTGTCGAGATCTCGCGCAACGCGGCGCTCAAGCTGCAGAGCCAGGTGCCGACCGCGAAAAAGGCGATCGAGCGCATCTCGACCGAGCGCCTGCTCCTCCAGATGTTCGGCTCCGGCCTGAAGCCCGACGACATTCGCGAAGTCGTCGATACCAGCAAGATTCGCCAGGTCCGGCCGGGCGAGGCGATCCTCAAGGAAGGCGACGAGGGCAACGAGATCTATGTGATCCGCGTGGGATCGATGATCGTCGAGAAGGAAATCGGCGGCAAGCCCGTGTTCCTGTCCTATCTGCCCGCCGGCTCCTATGTCGGCGAAATGGCGCTGATCGCGGGCGGACGCCGCACCGCGACGGTCAAGGCGGCGATCAAGTCCGAGGTCATCCAGATCGACGGCGATGCCTTCAAGAAGGTGCTGGAAGCCAATCCCGAGCTGCTCAAGCGCGCCAAGCGCGACATGGCCAGCCGCCAGGACATCAACGCCTTTATCGAGGCGAAGAAGGACAGCTTCTCGGGCGTGGTCGACATGTATTCGGGCGTGGCCAACTTCCTGGTCGAGAACGGCATCGGCGAGGCGACCGACGTGCTGCTGATTGACGAGACGCTGTGCGTGGGCTGCGACAATTGCGAAAAGGCGTGCGCCGACAGCCATGACGGCCTGTCGCGGCTCGACCGCGAGGCGGGCCGCACCTATGCGCATCTGCATGTGCCGACCAGCTGCCGCCATTGCGAGCATCCGCACTGCATGGCCGACTGTCCGCCCAATGCGATCAACCGCGGCCCCGATGGCGAGGTCTATATCAACGACACGTGCATCGGCTGCGGCAACTGCCAGCGCAACTGCCCCTATGGCGTGATCCGCATGGACAAGGTGCCGCCCAAGAAGCCGAGCCTGCTCTCCTGGCTGTTCTTCGGCTTCGGCCCCGGCCCCGGCGAGCCGAGCAAGAAATGGTCCTATGCCAATAGCGACCATAGCGTCGAGAAGCCCAAAAAGGCGATCAAGTGCGACATGTGCGCCGGGATCGAGGGCGGCCCCAGCTGCGTGCGCGCCTGCCCGACGGGCGCTGCGATCCGCGTGGCGCCGGACGAGTTCCTCACCGTCGCCCGGCTCGAGCAGGAGGAGGCTTGACCATGGCCAGCCAGGCGCAAACCGCCGCACCCGCCGTGCGCAAGAAGACCACGGGACGTCAGCGCAACTCGATGCATGACGGCTTTCTTCGCCACAAGAATTTCCGCTGGATGAAGATCGCGACGGTGCTCAGCATCACGTGCCTGGTCAGCTATTTTCTCGTCGATGTTCAGCCGCGGCACAATGGCGGGTCGTGGTACGGCTATACGCTCGGCACGATCGGCGCGCTGCTGATCCTGTGGCTGACCTGCCTCGGCTTGCGCAAGCGCGCGATCACGCCCGGTGGCTGGTCGCTCAAGGCGTGGACCAGCGCGCATGTCTATCTCGGGCTCAGCCTCATCGTCATCGGCACGCTGCACACTGGCTTCCAGCTGGGCTGGAACGTGCACACGCTGGCCTGGTCGCTGATGATGATCGTGATCATCTCCGGCATTGTCGGCATCTATTTCTACGCCACATTGCCCGACAATCTGTCGAGTAACCGCGCTGACTCGGATGGTGCTGTCACCGAAAAGATGATGATCGAGCAGCTGCGCTCGCTCGACCGGCAGCTGCACGATGCCGGCCAGCCCCTCGACCCTTCGCAGGCCGCGCTGGTCCAGGCCTCGCTCGAGCAGGACCCGTTTGCCGGCAATTTCATCCAGCGCATCACCAACAGCTATTCGGGCTGCGAGACCCGTGCTGCCATTGCCGAGCTGCGCCGGATGCGCGCCTATCAGCCGCGCATGGGCGATGACCCGCTCGACAAGGTCGACGGGCTTTTGCAGCGCAAGGAATCGACGCTCGCGCGGCTGCGCAAGCATCTGCAGATCAAGGCGCTGCTCCAGGTGTGGCTCTATGTCCATGTGCCGATGACGTTCGCGCTGCTCGCCGCGCTGTCGGCGCATATTTTCAGCGTGTTTTTCTACTGGTGATCCAAAGTCCCGGGGGCGGGGTGTCGGCAAGTGTTGGGGGCAGTTGAATGATGTTTATCGTCCGCCAGGTGGCCTTGAAGGCAGATGGCAGCGAGATCGTCCGCCAGACAGAGGTCGCGGGCGAGGAGATTTTCATCGGCCGCAACGCCAGCAACGGCGTGCACCTGCCCGACCTGGCGGTGAACCCGGTGCACGCGAAGATGGTGCGGCGCGGCGGCGAGCTCATCGTCACCGCCGAGTCGGCGCAACCTTTCGATGTCGACGGCCGCAGCGTCGAATCGACCACGATCGACGTGGCGCGCGGTGCCGAACTGCGTTTTGGCGGCCATATCATCGCGCTGGGCACCGAAGGCGATGCGATCACGCTGACCGTCCGCCGCGTCGAGGCGGTATCGGACAGCGCCGAGGACAAGGACGAGGCGGCGATCTATTCGCTGAAAGGTCTGCTGCCCGGCAAGCGGATGAGCGCCTGGGGCTTTGCCCTGCTGGTCCTCATCGCGTGCCTGGCCTGGCCGGTCTATACCTGGTCGAGCTACAAGGACCTGGCCTACAAGGAGAAAATCTCGCGGCCCGCCGGTTTTCATGCCGACACGATGTGGTCTTCGGGCAAGCTCAGCCTGGCGCACAAGACGCTCAAGAACGATTGCCAGTCGTGCCATGTCGATGCGTTCGTGTCCGTCCGCGACAACGCCTGCATGACCTGTCACCAGAAGGATGCAGGGCCCCATGCGCCGATGGCGCGCCAGCTCGACGCGCGCGGCGATCCGACCGGATTTGCCGCCTTCACCCGATTCGTTGCGGCCAGTTTCAACAAACCTGCGGGACGTTGTGTCGAATGTCACACCGAGCATGAGGGTGCGGGTGCTATGGAACCGACACAGCAGCGATTCTGCGCTGAGTGTCACGATGGGATGGATACGCGCTTGACCGACACCAAACTCGGAAATGCCGCCGATTTCGGTAAGGCCCATCCGCAGTTCCAGGCGGCGGTGCTGGTGCGTCCGCTGGTCGGCGACGATGCCAAGGCGCCGCGCAAGCGCATCTCGCTCGACAAGCGACCCAAAGAGAATAACGGCCTCAAGTTCCCGCACGACATGCATCTGAGCAAGACCAATGGCGTCGCACAGATGGGACGGCGGCTCAGCGCCAAATATGGTTTTGGCGACGCGCTCGAATGCAAGGATTGCCACGAGCCGGACAAGAACAATGTCGGCTTCGTCGAGGTTGACATGGAGAAGAGCTGTGCGATGTGCCACAGCCTCGCCTTCGACAAGATCGGCGATACCTATCGCACGCTGCGCCATGGCCAGCCCGAGCAGGTCAAGGCCGACCTTCGCGCCTTCTACCGCTCGACCCCGCCTGCACGCCCGATCAACCTGGGCAGCCTGGCACGCCAGCGCCCCGGCGTGGTGAACTCGCGGCGTACGGCAGCGGATTACGCGCGAGCGGTGAATTTCCGCGGCGGCCGGGCCGATCAGGCAATCCGCCAGGTCTTCAGCCGCGGCGGTGCCTGTTATGACTGCCATGTCGTGGTGCCCCCTTCGGGATCGGGCCGGCTCGATTTCCGCATTGCCCCGGTCGCGCAGACCAGTCGCTACATGGAAAAGGGCTGGTTCACGCACGATGCGCATGACAAGGAAGAGTGCACGAGCTGCCATCTCGCCGAAAAGTCGAGCGATGCATCCGACCTGTTACTGCCCGGAATCAAGGATTGCCGCACCTGTCATGTCGGCGAGACTGGCGCTTCGCTGATCAAGGTGAAGAAACCGGTCGAATCCACCTGCGCAATGTGTCACGATTACCATGCCGATAAGGGGGCGCCATGGCTGCTTCGCGAGCAAGACAAGAAGAAAAAGCGGCCAGAGATTACGGCCTCCATGGCGCATCCGGGAGGGGCAGCGGCGCGACTGCGACGATAGCTGCCTCCCCCAAAGCAACAAACACCAAGGGACCGGGTCGCGCCATGCTGATAGCTCAGATTACCGATATTCATCTGGGCTTCGATCCGGACAATCCCGCCGAATTCAATCGCAAGCGGCTCGATCAGGTGATCGCCATGCTGCGCGATATGGACCCGGTGCCCGATCTCCTGCTCGCGACCGGCGATCTGATCGATCGCGGTGACGAGGACAGCTATCGTCGGCTCAAGAATGCGTTTTCGGTCTGCCCGTTCCCGGTGCACATGTGCATGGGCAATCACGACCAGCGCGACACTTTTGCCTCGCAATTTCCCGACGTCCCGATGGTCGACGGCTTCGTGCAGTACGAGGTCGACGCGGGGCCCATCCGGCTCCTGGTGCTCGATACGCTCGAAGAGGGCCGGCATGGCGGCGCGTTCTGCGAGATCCGCGCCGAGTGGCTGCGCGCGCGGCTCGCCGAGCAGACCGATCGCCCGACGCTGATCGTCCAGCATCATCCGCCGATCGAGGTCGGAATCGAATGGATGAATACGCATCCCGAAGAGCCCTGGGTGGAGCGGCTGCGCGGATGCCTTGCTAACCGGCCCAATGTCATCGGCATGGTCTGCGGCCATGTCCACCGCGCGATCGTCAGCCAGTGGAACGGCTTTCCCGTCGCCATCTGTCCGTCAAGCGCGCCGCAGGTGGCGCTGGAGCTTGCGCCGATCGATCCCGACCGGCCCGATGGCCGCAACATGATCATCGCCGATCCGCCCGCCTTCGCGCTGCACTGGTGGAACGGGCGCGAACTGATCACGCATTACGAAACCGCCGACGAGCACGTGATGCTGGCGCGCTTCGACGAGAAGATGCAGCCCCTGGTGCGCAGCCTTCTGGCCGAGCGCCCCGCCTGACTGCTGCCTCGGGTCGCATGGCAGGTCAGGGTACCTTGCCGCTTGCGCACCCCGTGGCTATCTAGCGGCAATGACCATTGCACCGACCACGCTCGACCTGATTGGCAACACTCCGCTGGTGCGGCTCGCAGGCCCCAGCGAGGCCGCCGGGTGCGACATCTTTGGCAAGTGCGAATACGCCAATCCCGGCGCGTCGGTAAAGGATCGTGCGGCGCTCTATATCGTGCGCGATGCCGAGGAGCGCGGAACGCTGCAGCCCGGCGGGACGATCGTCGAGGGGACGGCGGGCAATACCGGCATCGGCATCGCGCTGGTGGCCAATGCCAAGGGCTACAAGACGATCATCGTGATGCCCGAGACCCAGTCCAAGGAAAAAATGGACACGCTGCGCGCGCTGGGGGCGGAGCTGGTGCTGGTGCCTGCGGCACCCTATGCCAATCCGGGCCATTTCGTGCACACCTCGCGCCGCCTGGCCGAAGAGACGCCCGGTGCCGTCTGGGCGCAGCAGTTCGACAATATCGCCAATCGCCGCGCGCATATCGAGGGCACGGCCGAGGAAATCTGGGCGCAGATGGATGGCCGGATCGATGGCTTTACCTGCGCGGCGGGCACCGGTGGCACCATCGCTGGGGTCGGCATGGGCCTCAAGGCGCGCGACCCCAAGGTCACCATTGCGCTTACCGATCCGCATGGCGCCGCGCTGTTCAACTATTATGCCAATGGCGAGCTCAAGGCCGAAGGTTCGTCGGTCGCCGAAGGCATCGGGCAGGGCCGCATTACCGGCAATCTGGAAGATGCGCCGATCGACACGCAGTTCCGAATCTCGGACGAGGTCGGGCTGTACTGGGTCCAGCGGCTGCTCAAGGAAGAGGGGCTGTGCCTTGGACTGTCCTCGGGCATCAATGTCGCGGGCGCGGTCGAGCTGGGGCGGACACTCGGCCCCGGATCGCGCGTGGTGACGATCCTTTGCGATACCGGATTCCGCTATCTGTCGACGCTGTACAATCCCGAATGGCTGCGTGCCAAGGGATTGCCCGTCTTCCCCTGGCTGGCCGATTGACCTATACTGGCTGGATGGTCGCTGACAAAGCCCGCACGCCGGGGGGCAATCCCCTGATGCACCGATTGCAGATCGGCATCGGTGGCATCTTTGCCGTACTGGTGATGGTCGCGCTTGCCGACATGCTGTTGCAACGCGCGGCAACCGAGGCTCCGGCGGAGAGCGCCAGTGTCGCCGAGCCCGGTGTCGCCGCGAGCACCGCGCCGCCCGTGGTGCAGCCGCCCGCCGCCAGCGAGCCGCTGGTCGATCTGGGCGTCGTCCCCGATCTTCCGGCAGAAGGTACGCAGCATAGCGCGGGCGGGCAAACCCCGGTCGTCGGCGAACTGCAGAACGCGCCGCAATCGGGTTCGCCCAGCCAGCCGCAACAGTGATGCGCACAGCGCTCGCGCTGGCGGCAGCAGCTCTTGCAGCGGTGGCCTGTGTCCCCGCCGCTTCCGAACCACCGGACCAGCGCGCTGACCCGTCCCCGATCATCCCCAGCATGCCGCGGCAGAAGATCGCGCTGATGAGCAGCCTGCCGCTGGTCTATGGCGCGGGGGTCGACATGGCGGGTGTGATTGCCGGAAAGGCCGATCCGCACCCGCTGCATGCGGCGCTCGCCGCGGCGCATGATCTGGCGGTACCCGATGCCCTGGATGCCGCCGCGCTCAAGGATATGCGGCTGGTCATATTGGTGCAGCCGCGCGCGCTCGACCCTGGCGAACTTGTGGCGCTCGATGACTATGTGCGCGCTGGCGGCCGGTTGCTGCTGTTTGCCGATCCGCAGCTCGATTGGCCGCATGAGCTAGGGCTGGCGGATTCGCGCGGTCCGCTGCGCACTTCGCTGATCTCGCCCTTGCTCCGCCATTGGGGACTGGAGCTGCAAAACACGGGAATCGAATCGGTCCGGCTGGGTAAATCGCGCGTGTTACTGGTCCATCCCGGGCAATTCGGGGTTCTGCAGGGGAAATCTGGGGACGGCTCGTGCCGCCTGGCGTTCGATGCTTCGGTGGCCCGGTGCGCGATAGGCAGGGGCCGCGCGGTGATGGTTGCCGATGCCGATCTGCTGGATCCCGAAATCCTCGCAAACCGGGCCGATTCCGGGTCTGCCAACCAGCAGTTCATCCACCGCCTGCTACTCGAACTGATGCAGGAGGAAAGCGGATGATGCCAACTGCACGGGTATTTTCGGTTCGCCCCGAATTTGGAACATCAACCCCAATGTTACCGTTCTAGACCCAAAAAACCCCTTCCATCCCCAACTATCCCTTGTTATGAACCTTCTTAATCGGGGTTCAACCATCTGTGATTCCTTTCCGACCTGCGGCGCTAGCGCGGCGTGGGGGCCTGAGGACTTTGCCTGCGGAGAGACGGGCAAGGGCTGTTTGCAGGTCAGGCAAGGGTCAGGCGAACACCCCCGGCATGTCAGGGATACGCAAGGGCGCGGAAAAAGGGGTGAATCGACCAAGTGGCGGAAATCAGTGCCTTTCTTGGTTCTGCATTGACCACCATCGACCCCAAGGGGCGGATGGCCATCCCGGCTGCCTTCCGCAATCCCATCATCGCCAATTCCGACGGCGAAAGCTCGGTCGTCTTCTCGTTCAACGCCCAGGGCCAGTGCCTGCAGGGCTATGGCACCCAGCGCCTGAGGGCGCTGATCGAGCAGATGCGCCGCCGCGAGGAACTGGCCAGCGAGGCGGGCGAGGAATTCCGCACCGAGCTGTTCGGCGGCCCCCGGTTCAATTCCACCTCGACGATCAGCTTCGACGGCAGCGGTCGTCTGATCCTGCCCAAGATGCTGGTGGCGATGGCGCGGATCGAGAAGCACGTGTTCTTCAGCGGCAACGGCACCGATTTCAGCGTCTGGGGCTACGAGCATCTGATGTCGCTCGACGACCCGCGCCTTGCCTCGCAACAGTTCAATGCGCGCTTCCTGATGGAAGAGCTGGGGGGCAAGCGCTGATGGCTGCCCGGCAAACCCCTTCCGTGACACCCGACGTGCCGCACATCCCGGTGCTGCTCGCCGAGGTGCTCGAAAGCCTCGCGATCCGGCCGGGCGAGGTGCATGTCGATGCGACCTTCGGCGCGGGCGGATACAGCCGCGCGATGCTGGCCGCCGGCGCGAGCGTCCACGGTTTTGACCGCGATCCCGATGCGGCGACCACCGGGGCTGCTTTGGCCGCGCAGAGCGAGGGGCGCTTCAGCTTCCACGCCGGGCGCTTCTCGCAGCTGGCCCAGATGCTGCGTGCGGCGGGCGTGTCCCAGGTCGACGGTATCGTGTTCGATATCGGCGTGTCGTCGATGCAGCTCGACCAGGCCGAACGCGGCTTTTCGTTCCAGTCGGACGGCCCGCTCGACATGCGCATGGGCCAGGAAGGCCTGAGCGCAGCCGATTTCGTCAACACCGCCGACGAAGGCGATATCGCCGACATCCTGTATCTCTATGGCGAGGAGCGTCAATCGCGCCGCATCGCCCGCGCCATCGTCGCCGCCCGTCCGTTGCAGAGGACGCTCGAGCTGGCGACGGTGGTGCGCAAGGCTCTGGGCTATCGCCCCGGCGCGCCGAAGGATCCGGCGACGCGCACCTTCCAGGCGATCCGCATCCATGTGAACGGCGAGCTGGACGAGCTGCGCGAGGGCCTGGTCGCGGCCGAGGCGATGCTCGCCCCCGGCGGGCGGCTTGCCGTTGTCAGCTTCCACAGCCTGGAAGACCGCATCGTCAAGCGCTTCCTCAAGGCGCGCAGCGGCGGCGAGGGCGCAGGATCGCGTCACCTGCCCGACAATCCCGGCCAGCGCCGGACCCCCAGTTTCGAGAAACCCGCCAGACCGACCCGGGCGGGCGAGGCCGAATGCGCGCGTAACCCCCGCGCGCGTTCGGCCACCTTGCGGGTCGCAGTCCGTAGCGATGCCCCGGCCTGGGGCGCGCATGACGATGCGGAAAGGCAGGCGGCATGATCCTGGCAGTCAAGCGCCTCAAGACCATCGGCTGGATCGCGCTGATCTTCATCGTCGCGATCGCGCTCTATCCGCTGTCGCTCAGTGTCGCGACGCTGCGCAGCGATCTCACGCGCACCGAGCGCGACATCCTGCGCACCCGCGCCGAGATCCGCTATCTGGAAACCGAATTCGCCACCCGCGCCAGCCTCGCCCAGCTCGCGATGTGGAATGACCTCGAATATGGCTATGAGGCGCCCAGCGCCGCGCAGTATCTCGATGGCGAGCGCGAACTGGCCAATCTGGGCGAGATCGACAAGCCGCTTGATGAGCCGGTGCGGGTTGCCGCGATGACGATCAAGCCGCAGGCCGAGCCGCAGCCGATCAAGCCTGCCGAACTCGCTGCCAACACGGTCAAGACGCCCGAGCCGCTCTCGGTCTCGGCGAGCGTCGCCATCATCAGCCCGGCGCGCGCTGCGACATCGGCGACCGCACCCAAGGCCGCCAAGGGGGGCGAGGAAAAGGGCTCGGGCCGCCGCCTGCTCGATGACCGGCTGCTCGACCGGATCAACCAACAGGCCGATGCCGAACTGAAGAAGACGGGGGGTCAATGACCGCGCTTGCATCCGGAAGTCACAGGGTCCGTCTGGCCAGCAAGCGCCAGCATCTCACGCTCACCGCCCAGGTCCGCCTGGTCGCGGTGCTCGCGCTGTTCGGGCTGGGCGTCGGCGCGATCCTCCTGCGGCTCACCTTTATCGGCGTGTTCGGCGAGCAGGCCCAGGCCGCGACGCGCGGCGCGCTGGTCGATCCGGGGCGGGGCGATATCGTCGATCGCAATGGGGTGCCGCTGGCGCGCACGATCGATGGCTATGCCATCCGGGTGGTGCCGTCGAAGCTGATCGGCGACCGCAAGGTGCTCGCTGCCAAGCTGGCGGAAATCTTCCCCGACACATCGGAACAGCGCTTCCTCAAGCTGCTCAGCCGGACCAAGCCCACCTATCTGCGCCACCGCGCGATTCCCGAAGAGGTCAATCGCGTCCATGCGCTGGGCGAGGTCGGCATCGAGTTTCCGCGCGAGAAGGAGCGCTTCTATCCGCAGCTGCAACTCGCGGCGCACGTGCTCGGCTATGTCCATCCCGATGGTCATGGCGTCTCGGGCATGGAGCGCGCGATGGACGAGGAGCTGCTCGATCCGCGCAAGCGTCTGACGCCGTCGGCATTGTCGATCGATATCCGTGTCCAGGCGGCGCTGGAGGATGAGCTGGGCAAGGGCATGAAGGCCTATGATGCCAAGGCCGCAGCCGGGATCGTGCTCGATGTCGAGACGGGCGAAGTGATGGCGATGACCTCGCTGCCCAGCTTCAACCCCAACCAGTTCAACGCCAACAGCGTGGCGTTCGAGGCCAACCAGGTCACCTATCGCTTCTTCGAGCTGGGTTCGACCTTCAAGCCGCTGACCGTCGCGGCGGCGATCGATGCAGGCACCGTGACCAGCATGGCCCGCCGCTATGATGCCAGCCGGCCGCTCCGGGTCGCAGGTTTCCAGATCCGCGATTCCCACTCGTCGGGCCGCTGGCTCAACGTGCCCGAAACCCTGGTGCACAGCTCCAACATCGTCACCGCCCAGATTGCCGACGAACTGGGTCCGGAACGGCTGCAGGCGGTGATGCGCAAGCTGCATTTCGATCGCCAGGCCGATATCAACCTGCGCGAGCGCGCCAAGCCGCTCTGGCCGTCGCAATGGGGACGGCTGACCAACATGACCGTCAGCTATGGCCATGGCATCGCGGTGACGCCGCTGCATCTTGCCTCGGCTTATGCGGCGATGGTCAATGGCGGGCTATACCGCCCGGCGACGCTGCTCAAGCTCAATCCCGCAGATGTGCCGCGCGGCGAGCGCGTGTTCAAGGCCTCGACCAGCGCGCGGATGAACCAGCTGCTCCGCATGATCGTGCGCGACGGTACGGGGCGCAAGGCCGAGGCTCCCGGCTTCCGCGTCGGCGGCAAGACCGGCTCGGCCGAAAAGCCGGGCGCAGGCGGCTACAAGCGCAGCTCGGTGGTCGCGACCTTCGCCGCCGCCTTCCCGATGGACAAGCCGCGTTATGTCGTGATCGTGATGATCGACGAGCCTTCGGGGAACTCGGCCTCGTCGTTCCAGCGCACCGCAGGCTGGACCGCCGCACCGGTGGTGGCCAAGCTGGTTCCGCGGATCGGCCCGATGCTGGGTGTCATCCCCGATGACCGGCGCGATGTCGACGTGTCCGAGCTGATGCCGCTGCTGTGGAAGGCACCGGGCAAGAAATCGGACGATCCGGTATAGGCAATTATACACAGGCGCCGCGATGCAGGGGGTTGCATCTGATGCGGCGAAACATAGAGGAGGCGGGGATTTTCAGGGTCGGTAAAAGGGACGTGCAATGAAATTGGGTGAACTGGCTTCGGGTCTTTCCGGCGACGATGCGGCGCGGATTGTGACCGGATTTGCCATCGATCACCGCAAGGTCGCGCCAGGCACCGTGTTCGGTGCCTTTGCCGGTGCCCGTTTCAACGGCGAGGATTTCATCGCCGATGCCGTCGCCGCAGGCGCGATCGCCATCGTCGCAGCGCCCGGTGCGAAGGTCGAGGGCGCAGTGCATATCGCCGATGCCAACCCGCGCCGCGCCTTTGCCCAGATCGCCGCGCGCTTCTTCACCCCCGTGCCCGCGCATGTCGCCGCTGTCACCGGCACCAACGGCAAGACCTCGACCGCCGAGATGACCCGGCAGCTCTGGCGTATGGCCGGGCACAATGCCGCCTCGATCGGGACGCTCGGCGTCACCACCTCGGTCGATCAGGCGTCCACCGGGCTCACTACGCCCGACATCGTCACCTTTCTCGGCAACATGTCGGGCCTGGCGCGCGAGGGCGTGACCCATGCGATCTTCGAGGCCTCGAGCCACGGCCTGTCGCAGTTCCGTACCGAGGGGCTGCCGGTGCAGGTGGGCGCCTTCACCAATCTCAGCCGCGATCATCTTGATTATCACGGCACGATGGAGGCCTATTTCGAGGCCAAGATGCGGTTGATCGACGAGGTCGTGTCCGAGGACGGCCATTTCGTCGTCTGGGCCGATGACGAATGGTCGGCACGCGTGATCGATCGCGTCAACGCGCGCGGGCTCAAGCTGGTGACGGTGGGCGAGGGCGGCGAGGCGATCAAGCTCGTAAGCCGCACCCCGACCCAGCTCGGCCAGCAACTGGTGCTCGAGCATGATGGGAAGCAGGTGAAGGTCAACCTGCCGCTGATCGGCGCCTACCAGGCAGCCAATGCGCTGGTGTCCGCCGGGATCGTCATCGCATCGGGTGGCACGCCCGCGCAGGTGTTCGACCATATGGCGCGCCTGCAGCCGGTGCGCGGACGGCTCGAACGCGCGGTCATCACGCGCGAAGGCGCACCTGTCTATGTCGACTATGCGCACACGCCCGACGGGCTGGTCGCCGCGATTGCCGCGCTGCGCCCGCATGTCTCGGGCAGGCTGATCACATTGTTCGGTGCGGGCGGCGACCGCGATACCGGCAAGCGCCCCGAAATGGGCAAGGCGGCGGCCGAGCTGTCCGATGTCGTCATCGTCACCGACGACAATCCGCGTTCCGAGGACCCCGCCAGAATCCGCGCCGCGATCATGGCCGCGGCGCCCGGTGCGACAGAGATCGGCGGACGGCGTGAGGCGATTGCCGCTGCCATCGCCATGGCGGGCAAGGACGATATCGTGCTGCTCGCCGGGAAAGGCCATGAGCAAGGTCAGATCGTCGGGGACCGCGTGCTGCCGTTCGACGACGTCCAGGTTGCGCGGGAGTGCGCTGCGTGAGCCTCTGGACGTCCTCCGAGCTCGCGAAGGCAACTGGCGGCACCGCCTCGGCGGAGTTCGAGGTGACCGGCGTCGCGTTCGATTCCCGCGAAATCCAGCCGGGCGACCTGTTCATCGCGATGCGCGGCGAGGCGACCGACGGGCATCTGTTCATCGACCGCGCGATGGCGGCAGGCGCGGCGGGCGTGATCTGCGAGCAGCCGGTCGATCACCCGCATGTGCTGGTGGCGGATAGCGCCGCCGCGCTCACCGCGCTAGGGCATGCCGCGCGCGCGCGGACCGGCGCGACGGTCATCGGCGTGACCGGATCGGCGGGCAAGACCAGCACCAAGGAGGCGCTGTTCCACGCGCTCGACCGGATGGCACCGGGCGCAGTGCATCGCTCGGTCAAGAGCTACAACAACCATGTCGGCGTGCCCTTGAGCCTGGCACGCATGCCGCGCGACGCCCGGTTCGGCGTGTTCGAGATGGGCATGAACCATGCGGGCGAGCTGGCCGAACTGACCCGCATCGTCCGCCCGCATATCGCGATGATCACCACGATCGCGCCCGCCCATATCGGCAATTTCAGCAATGGCGAGGAAGGTATTGCCGATGCCAAGGCCGAGATCTTCCAGGGTCTTGAGCCCGGCGGTACCGCGATCGTCCCGCACAACAACCGCCATTATCCCCGCCTCTATGCCGCCGCGCAAACATGCGCGCATGTCATCCGCCGCTTCGGCAGCCAACCGGACAGCGAAACCCGGCTGATCGACGCAATCCGCGCGCCCGAGGGCGGATCGCTGGTCACCGCCGAGATCG
>NZ_LSIS01000016.1:0-1370 GCF_001556365.1 Blastomonas sp. CCH1-A6
CGCGCATCGCCGAACAGCGAGAGCGAGGCGGCCTCGGCAGCGAGCAGCGAGGGGTCCTTGGCGAGCTGGTGCCCGTCGATATCGGTACGCTCGGTGCCCTTGGGAAAGCTCGCGATGATATCCGCCATCAGTGCGGCATTGCCGCCATCGTCGGTGCCGAAGATCAGATAGAGCCGGATATCGGGGCGCGGCTTGCGGGCGAGCGCCTGGATGGCACCTGCATCGCCCTTCATTGCGCGGCCGAAACCTCGCGCGCGAAGAGCGAAAGGCGCGTCACGATCTGGTCGGCAATCTCGAGCGACAGGTTCTCGAGCGCGCGGTTCTCCGCCGCGATGGTCGCATATTCGCTGCTGACGATGTCGATACCGGCGTCGGAGGCGGCGGTGGCATCGAGCACTGTTTCGCCGCTCGCGATATCGACCAATTGGTAGCGCGCGCGCAGCGTGCGGCGCTCGCGCGTCACCTGATCATTGGCGAGCAGACCGAAGCCGGTGATCTTGTCGTCGAGCACGACCTGCAGCTTGTAGCGCTGATTTCCGTTGCTCAGCGCGTCAAGCTTGTCGTCGAGCGCATTCTTCACCAGCCAGCCCGCGCGCCCCTGGATCGGCGCGACCGCGACATCGCCCAGCGTGGTCGCGACCGCACCCTGCGTGCCGTTCGAATAAAGCGGCTTCATCCCGCACGCGGACAGCGAGGCGAGCAGGGCGAGGGGGAGAAGGGCACGCATCAGTTCGCTCCGGCGCATAAGGAAGCAAGTACGCTACCAACCCCGTCACCCTGAACTTGTTTCAGGGCCCATTTCTCCCCAAGCGGCTTCGGCTGCTGGGGCACGATGGGTGCTGAAACAAGTTCAGCATGACGGAAGTTGATACGTAAAGCCATCACACCACCAGATTGACCAGCCGGTCGGGCACCACGATCACCTTGCGGATCGCCGCGCCGTCGAGGCTACGCTGCACCTTGTCCGATGCCAGCGCAAGCCGTTCGAGCTCTTCGTTGGGCAGGCCCTTGGCGACGGTGAGCGTGTCGCGCAGCTTGCCCTTGATCTGCACCGCGATGGTAACCTCGTCCTCGACCAGCAGCGCCGGATCGACCTCGGGCCAGCTGGCGTCGGCGATGAGGCCGTGGCCTTCGAGCACTTCCCAGGCCTCTTCGGCGAGGTGCGGCACCATCGGCGCGACCAGCCTTGCCAGCGCGCGTACCGCGACATTGCGGCTGGCGCTGGGCGCGGCCTTCTCGATCGCGTTGGTCAGCTCGTACAGCCGCGCCACCGCCTTGTTGAAGGCGAGCGCCTCGATGTCCTTGGCAATCAGATCGATCGACTGGTGCAGCTTGCGGTCCAAGGCCTTGTCCTGGCCCTCGGCGGGTTC
>NZ_LSIS01000165.1:0-436 GCF_001556365.1 Blastomonas sp. CCH1-A6
GGGGGTGGCGATGGATTTGACCCGAAACCCCCGGGCGGAATTACCCCGCCCGTATTTGAATAGGAATAAGGAGCGAGAGCAATGGTCGCGTTTTACAATACCGGCACGGTCAGCATCAACAGCGGCAGCACCGCGCTGACCGGTGTCGGGACCGAGTGGAACGAGAATGTCAGGCCGGGCATGGCCGTCGAGTTTCTCGACGAGCACGGCTCTTTCGAGATTCTGTCTGTCAACAGCAACACCTCGATCACGCTGGGGCGCCCGCGTGTTGGCGGCAATCTCAGCGGCGCGCCCTATCAGATCGTCCCCATTCGCGGGCTCGACATCACCAATCAGAACCTGCTTTCGGAGCTCATTACCGACTATCAGGACGTCGTGCTGGGCATCGGCGCGGGCAAGTTCCCCGATGGAACGGCTGCGGCTCCGGCGGGCACAT
>NZ_LSIS01000166.1:0-509 GCF_001556365.1 Blastomonas sp. CCH1-A6
CGCCGCTCGCCTCCTCGATGCCCTTGCAGCAGAGTACCAGATCGCCGGGACCTTCGGGCAGCGACGCCAGCACGCGGCGCATATGCTGCGCGGGCGTGACCACCAGCAGCATCGGCAGATCGGCTAGGTCTGCGAGTTCGGTGGTGGCGCGAATGCTCGGATCGAGGTCCATCCCGGCCAGATAGGGCGTGTTGCGGTGCTGCGCGTTGATTTCTTCGACCACCGGCGCTTCGAACGCCCAGAGCCGCACGTCGCGGCCGTCGCTCGCCAGCATCTGCGCCAGCGCGGTGCCCCAGGCCCCGCCGCCGATCACGCCGAGGGTTTGGTTGCTCATGCCTTCACCCCCGCGCCGCGCGCGGCCTCTGCTGCTGGATCGAGCGGCCAGCGCGGGCGTGCGGCGATATCGAGCGGATCGGTGAGGCCGAGCGCGAACCGCTCCGCGCCCGCCCAGCCGATCATCGCGGCGTTGTCGGTGCACAGCCAGAACGGCGGGGCGACAAAGCCCATAG
>NZ_LSIS01000167.1:0-448 GCF_001556365.1 Blastomonas sp. CCH1-A6
AACAGGCGGCCCATCGAAATAAGGCCATCGCGCACCAGCCCCAGCGACAGCGGCAGCAGCGTTTCGGCCCCCGCCATGCCGGGCGCGGCATCGGCAAAGGGCAGGCGCTTGTCCTCGGGTCCGCGCGGGTCGTGGCCCGAGGCGATGACGTCGATCGTGCCATCGCCGACCGCTTCGAGCGCCGCCTGGCGATCGTCCTCGCTGCGCAGCGGCGGCGAGAGGCGGGCGAAGGTGCGGAAACCGCCCAGCGCGACATCGGAGAGGAACAGGTGCGCCGGCGTGATCCCGGCGGTGACGCTCAGCCCTTCGGCCTTGGCCGCGCGGACCAGCGCGAGGCCCGCGCGCGTCGTCACCTGGCGGAAATGGACGCGGGCACCCGTCATCCGCACCAGCGCCAGATCGCGCGCGATGGCGATGCTCTCGGCCTCGGCGGGGGCCTGGGGCAGGC
>NZ_LSIS01000168.1:0-11874 GCF_001556365.1 Blastomonas sp. CCH1-A6
AGGTGACGCAGCAGAACGCGAGCGCCTCCGAGCAGATCAGCTCGACCTCCGAGGAGCTGGCAAGCCAGGCCGAAGAGCTGCAGCAGACCATCGCCTTCTTCCGGGTGGAAGCCAATGCCCGCAGCCGCACCGCCGTGGCGCATCGCCCGGCCGCACGCCCGGTCACGCGCGTTGCCAAGCCCGCAAGATCTTCCAAGCCCGCGCACAAGCCGAATTCGGTCGCGCATCAGCAGGAGCGCGTGCAGGGCTTCGCGCTCGATCTGGAGCGCGGCGGGGTCGACGCCGACGACGCGCATTTTGGAGAAGCCGCATGAACAATCAGCACGAAATCCAGGTGGTCGAATTCGGGATCGGCGAAGAGGTCTTCGCCGTCCCCGTTGGCCTGGTCCGGGAGATCCTGGACCACAAGCCGCCCTTCCAGGTACCCAATGGACCCGACTATTTTCTGGGCCTGACCGATGTGCGCGGTCAGGGCGTGCCCACGGTGGACCTGCGCGTCCGCCTGGGCCTGCCCGCAGCCGAACCGACGCTGTCGACCCGCATCCTCATTCTCGACATCCCGCTGGCAGACCGCATGCTGTCGCTGGGCGTGGTCATCGACAAGGTCTTGTCGGTGGCCACGATCGAGACCGCGCGGATTGAGAATGCGCCCGATATCGGCGTCCGCTGGAATTCGGATTACATCACGGGCGTGGTCCGCAACGAGGGCGGGTTCATCGTGATCATCGATGTCGCCAGCATCTTCACCGCGCAGGACGTGCAGCAGCTGCATCCGATGGCGAAGGTTGCCTGATGCTGGATCGCCGGCCCGCCCCCGAACCGCAGGCCCGCTGCGGGCCGAAACGCCGGCCCGGCGGTTGCCGTGCCATGGCCAGGGCGAACTCGATGCTGCGCCACCTGGCTTTCCTCGCCCTGGCCCCGGCGCTCATGGCCCCGGCCGCCGCCCTGGCGGCCGAGGACACCAATGCCTGGGCAGGACAGTTCTTCACGATCAATCTCGACAAGAAGGTCTATGTCCGGCTCGAGGCGCAGGAGCGCTTCACCAATGATGCCCAGCGTCTGGGCCAGCTGCTGCTGCGATCGCTCGCCGGTTACCGGATCAGCAAGAATGTCAATGTCGGGCTCGGCTATGCCTATGTCCGCACCGATCCGGTCGGCCCGGCGCTGCTCGACGAGCATCGCTATTATCAGGAGTTGAACGTCCGGCTGCTGACGACCGAAAGCGGCCTCACCCTCGATTCCCGGTCCAGGCTGGAGCAGCGCACGTTCGAGGACCGCGACGGCACAAGCTGGCGGATGCGCCAATTCGTCCAGCTGCGCGCGCCGATTTCGGCGAACAACAAGCTGGTTGCCTATACCGAGCCCTTTGTCGACCTCAACCGGACCAGTGTCCAGCGCGGCGGCTTGTCGCTGTGGCGCAATTTCGTCGGCGTCTCGATCCCGCTCGCGAGGAATGCCGAGATCGTGCCCGGCTATCTCAACCAGCATGTGTTCCGCGATGGCGACGATCGCACCGATCACACCGCCAATATCAACATCTACGTCACGCTATGAACCAGGAAACGGCCCCGCAAATGTTCCATCGCGATCTGCCTGGCAAAGGAGGAAACTGATCATGGCTGGAGCCACCGCCAGACTTGCCATGCCGGTCACGGACGGCATCAGCCCGCAGCATTTTCGGGCGCTGTCCGCGCTTATCTACAGTGCCACCGGCATCCGAATGCCTCCGTCCAAGACGACGATGCTCGAGGGTCGCCTGAGACGGCGCGTGCGCGACAACGGCTTTGCCAGCATCGCCGATTATTGCGCCTATATCCTGAGCGGCGACGTCTCGCAGGCGGACATGGATGATTTCCTCAACGCGGTGACGACCAACAAGACCGACTTCTTCCGCGAGCGTAACCATTTCGACTTTCTGGTCTCGGACATCCTGCCCGACTACCAGAAGCGCGGCCAGCGCATGCTGCGCTGCTGGAGCGCGGCGAGCTCCAACGGCGCGGAAGCCTATACGCTGGCGATGGTGCTCGACGATTATGCGCGGACCAAGGATGGCCCCGATTACGAGATCCTCGCCACCGACCTCGACACCGAGATGCTGCAGACCGGCATCAGGGGCATCTATCCCGCAGAAATGGTGACGCCGGTGCCGCCCGCACTGCGCCGCCGCTATGTCATGGAGCCGAAGGACCCCTCCCGCCGGGACGTTCGCATCGCTGCAGCGCTGCGCAAGAAGGTCAGCTTCGGCCGCCTCAACCTGATGAACGACCACTATCCGATCGGTGCGCCGGTCGACATCATTCTCTGCCGTAACGTACTGATCTATTTCGACAAACCCACTCAGCACAAAGTGGTAACCCGTTTGTGCGAACAACTTCGTCCGGGCGGCTATCTGCTTCTCGGGCATTCCGAATCGATCGCCGGGTTCAGCGGACAGCTCAAGTCCGTCTGCAACACGGTCTTCCAGAAGGTGTAAGCGATCATGGTCCGTCCCAAGATCCGCGTGCTCATCATCGACGACAGCGCCAGCGTGCGCCAGACGCTGACCTCCGTGCTGCAGGAAGATCCCGATATCGAGGTGATCGCCGCAGCATCCGATCCGTTCGCCGCCGCGCGCTACATCAAGGACGAGGTTCCCGACGTCATCACGCTCGACGTCGAGATGCCGCGCATGGACGGCATCACCTTCCTGCGCAAGATCATGGAGCAATGCCCCGTCCCCGTCGTCATGTGCTCGTCGCTGACCGAACAGGGGTCCGAAACGCTGATGCAGGCGCTGGAGGCGGGCGCCGTCGACGTGATCCTGAAACCGCGCATGGGTGTGGCCGATCATCTGGCGGAATCGCGGATGATGATCCGCGAGACGGTCAAGGGCGCGGCCAGGGCCCGGGTGACAGGGCACAAGCCGGCCCCTGCCCCGCGCAAGGTCGAGGCGAAGCTGACGGCGGATGCCATGCTGATGCCGCCTTCGGGCCGCGCGATGAGCAAGACCACCGAAATGGTCGTATGCATCGGCGCATCGACGGGCGGCACCGAGGCGCTGCGTGAGGTGCTGATGGCGCTGCCCGCCAATTCACCGGGCATCGTCATCGTCCAGCACATGCCCGAGAATTTCACCCGCGCCTTCGCCAAGCGGCTCGACGGGCTGTGCAATGTCAGCGTCAAGGAAGCGCAGGACGGCGATACCGTGATGCGCGGCCATGTGCTGATCGCGCCAGGCGGCAAGCACATGCTGCTCGAACGCCAGGGCGCACGCTATCTCGTCTCGGTTCGCGACGGACCGCTGGTCTCGCGCCACCGCCCCTCGGTCGATGTGCTGTTCCGCTCTGCTGCGCGCAATGCAGGATCGAACGCGGTCGGAATCATCATGACCGGCATGGGCGATGACGGCGCGCGCGGCCTGCTCGAGATGAAGCAGTGCGGTGCGCGCACCTTCGCCCAGGACGAGGCAAGCTGCATCGTCTTCGGCATGCCCAAGGAAGCGATCGCGCGGGGCGCGGCCGACAAGGTCATACCCCTGGGTGCGATCGCCCGCGAACTGCTCCACGCCACCGCCCGCTGAACAAGGACCAGACCCGCAATGCTCCATGCCAGGATCAGCGCAAGCGACGCCAGCCCCGCCGGGGACGCGACGATCAGCGTGCTGCTCAGCCAGATCACGCAAGGTATCGACGCGCGCTTCGTGACCGTGGGCAAGACGCTGGCCCAGGCGGTGGAATCGATCGACGGCATCGTCAGCGCCCTGCGCGAGGCGACCTCGACCTTCCAGTCGGGCGACGGCGCGGCTGCGGTCAGCAATCTCACCACCGCGGCGCGGCGCCTGTCGAGCGTGGGTGACCAGATGCAGGGCCGCGCGCAGGACATGGGCGAGATCCAGCAAGCCTCGCGGCGGTTGTCCGCGCACATTGCCGATGTGCAGAAGTCGCTGCACGTGCTCCATATTTTCGGTCTCAACGTGAAGATCGCCGCATCGGGGGCCGAAACCTTCGTCGACTTTGCCAACACCATGTCGGGCCAGCTTTCGGCGGGCGAGAAAGAGGTCGGCGCGCTTCAGACCAAGCTCGATGGGCTTGCTGCAAGCCTGCGCAGCATGGAGCATAACGACCGGCTGCTCGCAAGCGAATGCCAGCGCGTGGTGCCGCACGTGCCTGATCGGCTGGAGGCCGATGCTGCGGCCCTGCGCAAGCATCAGGCGATGCTGGCGGAGCTCGCCGACAAGAAAGCCGTGCTCGCCCGCTCGATCCAGGGCAGCGTCGCGAACGTGCTGGGCGCGATCCAGGTCGGCGACATTGCCCGCCAGCGGCTCGAGCATGTGCTCGAAGGCTATGCCGACATGCAGGCGACGCTGGCGACGGCGGGGCTCTCGGCCGATGACGAGGCGGCGACCCGCGATCATCTGCTGCGGCTGCTGCTCGCGCAGCTCACCTCCTCTGCGCAGGAGTTCCGCACTGAAACCCAGGCGCTGGTCCGCTCGCTGCGCAGCATGGTGCCCGAGGCAGACCGGCTGATCGCGCTGAGCAAGGGTGGCGGCAGCGAGGACGGCCAGGTGTTCCTGCGCAGCCTGGAAGCCGGGATTGCCGAGGCCAGCGCGATGATCGCGCAGCTGCAGCTTGCCGATGCCCAGGCCGCCGAGACGCTGCGCATCATCGTCGATACCGTGGACGACCTGTCGGGCCGCGCCGCCGCGATGCGCATCCTGCGGATCGAGGTGCAGCAGATGGCGATCAATATCGGCCTGAAATGCCGACGGGTGGAGGCGATCGGTCGCCCCGTCGCGGTGATCGCCAACGAGATCCGCGCCAGTTCCGATGCGCTGGACCAGACGATCAAGCAGATCACCGCCGAATCCACCGGGCTGGGCGCGATCTCGCTGCGCATGCGCCAGCATGCGGAGGCGCAGGTGGGACAGGACAGCGACGGGCTGGCCAGCTCGCTCAGCGCCATTCGCGAGGGCGCTCAGCGCACCGAGCAGGCGATGGCAGTGTCCGAGAAAATGGCCAGCGGGCTGCTCGGGGCGCTGCGCTCGACCACCGACGAGCTCGAGGAAAGCCTCGATCTGGGCGATGCGCTCGAGAGGATCGAGGCGCTGCTGACGATCGAGCTGGGTCGCGATGATCCGCTGTCGCTCGAGGGACGTGACGATCAGGTCGTTCGGATGGTGATGGACCGCATGGCGCGCAGCTATACCATGGCGAGCGAGCGGGTGGTGCACGATGCCTTTTTGCTGCCCGGCATGCCGCGGCTGATTGCGGACAAGCCGCAATCCTCCGCCAGCCATGGCGGTCCTGCAGATGACGACGACGCGTTGTTCGACGACGCGCTCTTCTGAAGTCGTCCAGTTCGATCCCGGTCGCCTGGGGGACAGCTTCGGGGGAGGCTGCAGGTGGCCGGATGCTTCGGTCGGGGGGCCGAAGCGAACCGGCCTCAGGGGGTCGGCACGGTTCGGGGCCGGCGGCATGCTTCCAGCGCATGCCCCCGGCCCCGGACACTCCGGAGAGCTGGGGCGACGTGAAGCGCCGCTTGTGTATCAGCCAGACCGACCGCTCGCCCAGTAGATCCGGCACGGCGGCATGTTGCGCCATATGCGCGCGGTGCGGACTTCGGCAAAGCGCGCGGCCAGCAAGGGCGCGACCGCATCGCGCATCTGATAGGCGATGATCTGGCCCTGCTCACCCAGCGCCTCCACGCTCGAATCGAGGATACGCGCGCCCAGGTCCGGCGCGATCGTGGAAAAGGGAATGCCGGTGACGATGCGATCGACCGGCCCCAGGCCCAGCCGCCGCAGGATCACGCTCAGCGACGCTGCCGATCCGGTGACCGCATGCAAGCGCGGATCGGGCAGGCTTTCCTGCAGATAGCGGGTGAAGCGGTGGCTGGTATCGATCGTCAGCAGCGTGCTGCCAGCCGGCATGCGGCGCAACAGTTCGCGCGTGAAGGGCCCCTCGCCCGGGCCGAACTCGACCACCAGCCGCGCAGCCGAAAAGTCCACGGGATTGAGCGCTGCCCTGACCAGCGCCGCCGATGCGGGGAACGCCGAACCCACGCCCGACGGCGAGCGCAGAAACTCGCGCATGGTCATGCCCTGGCCCAGGCCCAGCCGTGCCGCAGCCGCCGATAACCAGTGTCCGCGCGATGACCGAACCGAAAAACCCGCGCCCGCCATAATCCCTCCTGCGTCACAACGGCACAGCAACGCCTACGCATCAGGGCGCATCCGGTTTCAGGCCGGGGTCATCCAATGGTGGGATCAAGACCGATACTAACATTCTGGAAAGCCTCGGTTTGCATCTGTCTTTGCGTCGGCAGACCAGGCGAGTTTCCAGGCCTCCCTGCATGCCAAGGCAGACAAATGACTGGCAGCGATGCGATGCGCGCCGGCTCGACCATCCAGATCGGCGCCTCCGCCTTGGGGGACCCCTTCCCTGCACCTACCGGTATCGTCGATTTCTGCTGCGGCGCACTGCCGCTTACCCCGGAATGTGATGGCCGACTGCGGAAAGGCGAAGGGAAGAAAACCCCGTGTTCACAGGGGTTTATAGACAATCGAGGAGGAGTATGGAAGAACGACTGGCGGAGAGGGTGGGATTCGAACCCACGGTGAGCTTGCACCCACGCCGCATTTCGAGTGCGGTACATTCGACCACTCTGCCACCTCTCCGTCCGGGCGAGCCGAAACGGGCGTTTCGGCGATCCAATCGGTTCTCGCGGGGCATGAAAATGCGTGGTCGATCCGCGAGAAGGCGGGCCATTAGCGCAAGGCAAGCGGCTTGCCAAGGGGGAATCCGGCCTGTGCGCGCTGCAAAGCTTGTATGCTGCGCCGCAACACCTTAGATTAAGCCTATGAGCAACCATCCTTTCCGTTTCGGCCAAGACGACGCACCCGATGGCAGCGCCGGTTCCGGTGCGGTGGTGATGCCGCGCGTGGCCAAGGCGCGCTATGCGATCGGCGATGTCGTGCGGCACCGCATATTCGATTTTCGCGGCGTGGTGTTCGATATCGATCCGGTGTTCGCGAACAGCGAGGACTGGTACGAATCGATCCCCGAGGAACTGCGCCCGGCCAAGGACCAGCCCTTCTATCACCTGTTCGCGGAAAATGCCGAGAACAGCTATATCGCCTATGTCAGCCAGCAGAATCTGGTGAAGGACGACAGCAACGGACCCGTCGATCACCCGGCCGTGCAGCAGCTCTTCGGCCCGTTCAGTGGCGGGCGCTATCGCCTACGCACGATGCACTGACACGCCGTCCGGTGGGGCGGTGCCTTTCCGGGAAATAGGGCTTGGACTGGGAAACTCGGTTGAGCCGTATCGTCGGCACGTCGAGGCGGATTGGCAGCTATCGGGCAGACTAAAAAAATTCCGGAACTTCTGCTTTCGACCCCATTGCGGTCATTTGATGCGCATGGTTTTATGGCTCATGACTAGAGACCGTATATTGCGAGAACGGCTTGCCTCAGGTTGTCCGGACCTTGTTGCGGACTTTTATCTCTATCCCACTAGCGAGGGCGGTAAGGCCACCTCCGCAGTGCTAGGGTGGGGAGCGCCATGCATGAGCAGCAAGACTTCCGCTGAAGCTTGGGACGGTTACCCCCTGCTTGAAAGCGAAATGAAGCCTGGTGATCGGCGACGTGTTGGCTTTGTCTTTTTGTCCGGGCAATCAGCAATCAACGCGCTTACAGTTCACGACCAATTCTATATTAATGAAGGACGGATCGTGGGCGAGGCGACCATAGTACGCTAACCCCCCAAAGGCAGATCCCGCCCGAAGTCGCACAAAGGCGCTGCTGTCAGTCACCGAAGTCCCCACCCGCCGATCAGGACCGCAGCTTCCATCCCGACCGGAGCAGCGCGTAGCAGCCGATACCGAGCGCGGCGTTGATGGCGAGCAGCAGCAGCGATCCCGCGAGCAGCGGCGAATCGGTGCTGCTGATGAAGCCGTAGCGGAAGCCCGAGATCACGTAGAAGAACGGGTTGGCATGGCTGAGCGCGCGGAACGTGGGCGCCATAGCGTCGACCGAATAGAAGGTGCCCGAAAGCAGCGCGAGCGGGGCGACCACGAAATTGGTGATCGCGGCGGCATGATCGAACTTCTCCGCCCAGATCGAGGTGAGCACGCCCATGAAGGCGAGCATCACCGCGCCCATCAGTCCGAACCAGAGGATCGCCCAGAGATGCTGCGGCATGACATGGATTCCCGGCCAGAGCAGCATCGCCAGCCAGACGGCCGCGCCCACCAGGAACGCGCGGGTGACGGCGGCGATGACCAGCGACACCAGCACCTCGAGCTCGGACAGCGGCGGCATCAGATAATCGATGATCGTCCCCTGGATCTTGCCGACGAGCAGCGAGAAGCTCGAATTGGCAAAGCTGTTCTGCATCATCGCCATCACGATAAGGCCGGGGGCGAGGAAATCGCCGAACGGCACGTCGAGCACCATGCGTCCGCTGCGCCCCAATGCGACGGTGAAGATCACCAGATAGAGCATGGTGGTGATCGCCGGGGCCCAGATGGTCTGCAACTGCACCTTGAAGAACCGGCGCACCTCTTTCATATAGAGGGCTTTCAGTCCTCCCCAGTTTATCGCGCTGATCCTCACGGTGCCGGGTTCCGCAAAGGGGCTCGGCGATCGAACTTCCGGCCTTGTGCCGGTCTGGGCCACGCCAGCGGGGGGATTTGGTGCTTGATCGTTCATGGTGGATGCGCCTATCGGCGGTCACCAGACCGGGCAAGCCCCAATAGGTCAAGAAGGAATTGCTTTTCATGTCATGGACCGACGAGCGCATCGACCAGCTCAAAACCATGTGGGAGAAAGGCCTCACCGCCAGCCAGATCGCAGAAGAGCTGGGCGGGGTCAGCCGCAACGCCGTCATCGGCAAGGCACACCGCCTGGGCCTGAAGTCGCGCCCCTCGCCGGTCAAGCCTGGCGAAGCCAAGCCCAAGCCCGCGCCAAAGAAGGAGGCCGCGCCCAAGCCTGCGAAAAAGGCCGAGGTCGAAGCCCCCGCAGATGAGCCGCCGTTCAAGACCGATGCGCCCGCCGCCGCCACCGCCAAGCCTGTGCGCGTCGCGCCTGCTCCTGCTCCCGCGCCGACCCCTGCCCCGCGCCCGGTGGAAGCCGCGCCGGTGGTCGATGAAGACGAGGATGATAACGACGAGGCTGGCGAAGTCACCGCCGCACCCGAGGCCAAGCCGCAGCCTCGGATCGTTTCGGTCGGCCCCGGTGGATTCCTGCGCCAGGGTCCCGGCGACCAGCAGGCGCCGATCCCGCCCGCGCCGCCGCGCCGCCTGGTGCCCGCGCGTCCCAGCCCGGAAATCGCCGACAAGACCAGCCTGCTCGATCTGACCGATCGCATCTGCCGCTGGCCGATGGGGCATCCGGGCGAGCCCGATTTCCATTTCTGCGGCGAGCCGGTCAATCCCGGTTTCCCCTATTGCGTCGAGCATTGCGGCCGCGCCTATCAGGCGCAGCTGCCGCGCGGCACGCGCCGTCCGCCTCCGCCGATGCCGTTCGGCGGACCCAGGGTGCGTTGAGGCGATCAAAGCCTGAACATTCTGGCGGATAAGTCCGGCGGGCCGCTTGCCCGTCCGAGCATTTCCGCCGTATAGCTGGCGGCATGTCCGACGATCTGTTCGCCAAAGCCTCCGCCACGCCCGAAACCTATGACGCCTCCGCGATCGAGGTGCTCGAGGGGCTGGAACCCGTGCGGCGCAGGCCGGGCATGTATATCGGCGGCACCGACGAGCGCGCGCTGCATCACCTGGCCGCCGAGGTGCTCGACAACAGCATGGACGAGGCGGTGGCGGGCCATGCCTCGCGGATCGAGGTGACGCTGCGCGCGGGCAACCATCTGACGATCAGCGACAACGGGCGCGGCATTCCGGTCGATCCGCATCCCAAATATCCCGGCAAGTCGGCGCTGGAGGTCATCCTCACCACGCTGCATTCGGGCGGCAAGTTCTCGAACAAGGCCTATGCGACCAGCGGCGGCCTGCATGGCGTCGGCGTCTCGGTGGTCAACGCGCTGTCGACCGAATTGCTGGTCGAGGTCGCGCGCAACAAGGAGCTGTACGCGCAGCGCTTCTCGCGCGGAGCGCCGCTCGGCCCGCTGGAAAAGGTCGGCGCGGCACCCAACCGGCGCGGCACCACGATCGGCTTCGTGCCCGACGAGGAAATCTTTGGCGCCGGTGCGAAGTTCAAGCCCGCGCGGCTGTTCGCGCTCGCCCGGTCCAAAGCCTATCTCTATGCCGGGGTCGAGATCCGCTGGAAATGCGATCCCGAGCTGGCCGACGACAAGGTGCCGCAGGAAGCGGTGTTCCAGTTCCCCGGCGGGCTTGCCGATCACCTGCGCGAGCAACTGGGCAATCGCGAATGCGCGACCTCCGATTTCTTCGCGGGCCGCCAGGATTTTCCCGAGGGCAAGGGCCGGGTCGAATGGGCGGTCGCCTGGCCGCTCTGGTCCGACGGCAGCTATTCCTATTACTGCAACACCATCCCGACGCCCGATGGCGGCACGCACGAAGCGGGACTGCGCGCGGCGATTTTGAAAGGACTGCGCGGTTTCGGCGAGCTGATCGGCAACAAGAAGGCGGCGGGGCTGACGGCCGAGGACGTGATGACCGGCAGCGAGCTGATGCTCTCGGTGTTTATCCGCGATCCGCAGTTCCAGAGCCAGACCAAGGACCGGCTGACCTCGCCCGAGGCGGCGCGGCTGGTCGAGGCGGCGATCCGCGACCATGTCGACCATTTTCTCACCGACAATATGGAGCGCGGCAAGGCGCTGCTCGGGCTGGTGCTCGAGCGGATGGACGAGCGCCTGAAGCGCAAGGCCGAGCGCGAGGTCAAGCGCAAGACCGCGACCAGCGCGCGCAAGCTGCGCCTGCCGGGCAAGCTCACCGATTGCAGCAATGACGGCACCGGGGTCGAGGGAGCGGAGACCGAGATCTTCATCGTCGAGGGCGACAGCGCGGGCGGATCGGCCAAGCAGGCGCGCGACCGCAAGACCCAGGCGATCCTGCCGATCCGCGGCAAGATTTTGAACGTCGCCTCGGCCAACAGCGCCAAGATCGGCGCCAATCAGGAGATCGCCGATCTCGCGCTGGCGCTGGGCTGCGGCACCGGGAAGCATTGCGACCCGGCCCAGTTGCGCTACGACCGCATCATCATCATGACCGATGCCGATGTCGACGGCGCGCATATCGCCACGCTGCTGATGACCTTCTTCTTCCAGGAAATGCCCGATATCGTGAAGGCCGGGCACCTGTACCTCGCCCAGCCACCGCTCTACCGGCTCGTGGTGGGGGCCAAGAGCTGGTACGCGCGCGACGATGCGCACCGGGCGGAGCTCGAAGCCACCATCCTCAAGGGCAAGAAGGTCGAGGTCAGCCGCTTCAAGGGACTGGGCGAGATGAACCCCGGCCAGCTGCGCGAAACGACGATGAACCGCGCCACCCGCTCGCTGCTGCGCGTGACGCTGCCGCCAGCCTATGAGCAATATGCGGCGGTCAAGGAACTGGTCGGCGAACTGATGGGCAAGAACCCGGAACACCGGTTCAACTTCATCCAGAACCACGCCGCGCAGGTCGATCGTGAAGCGATCGACGCGTAAGGGTTTCGGCCTTGGGAGACGGTTCGTAAGACGTCCCTCGACTTCCCGGCATGACCGGGAAGTTTACCCCGAGCGGCTGGCTTGCCAGCCAGCCGAGGGGCTCGGGACAAACGGAGGGGGGAGCGATCCGGCATCAGCAGCGCGTGCATCCCGCAGCAACTTCCCGTTTGTCCCGAGCGAAGTCGAGGGGCCTGGACGCAGACCCCGCCGATTACAGGCGACACTGGCAGCGCTGAGCCTCGCCATCACCACGCCCGTCGCAAACGCCCAGAC
>NZ_LSIS01000169.1:0-6631 GCF_001556365.1 Blastomonas sp. CCH1-A6
GTTTCATGCGCGCCGCAGCAATCAAGCTGCCAGGCGCAGGAACGGCACCGGATCGGTCGAGCGCAGGATGATCGGCTTGCCCGCGCTCGCCTCGAAGATTTCGCCGTCCAGGATCACGCGGCTGCGCGTGCGGTCGCTGTCGATGCGGATCATGTCCTCGCGCGCCAGATGCACGCCGCGTCCGCGCCGGGTGCCGAACCGGCCCATCAGCGTGTCGATCAGCATCGTCGTCAGTCCGGCACGATTATGCTCGACCGCGATGAACTTCAGATGCCCGGTCGGCGATGGTCCGCTGTCGGCACGACTGCCGAGCAGCAGCTTTTCCAGCGTCGTCACCATCACCACCAGGAAGCTGCCATTGAGCTCGCCCTTCTGGAAATAGGAGATGCGCAGTGCCGATCGGGTGATCGGCAGGAACTTGGCGGTCAGGCCGAACAGCATCGTGAACAGCCCCGCAATGGCCGCGATGAAATGGCTGATCGAATTGGGCAGGCCGAGCGGATAGATCTTCTGGCGGCAATAGAGGATGATCTCGGCCAGACCGGCCCCGCCCATGAACATGCCCAGCACCGGGCGCCCGTCCTCGCCATCGGACAGCGCGATCAGCTGCCGCACGACGATATGGCTTTCCAGATCGTTGCGCGCGATCTCGACGATGCGATCGAGCGTCGCCAGCGGCTTGCCGCGCGCGCCGAGGTCGAGCGCGATCAGGTTGGTCTTGCCGTTCGGCAGCACCGCGACCGGCGGCGGCGACTTGCCGAAATGGCCGCCATGGTAGAGCTCGGTCAGCGTCGCCTGCACCGTGCCGTCGCCGCCATTGATGACGAGCACGCGCGGCTTCACCAGGGCAATGGCGCGCAGCGCGTCGGCAATCTGGTGAACCTCTTCCACCTCGTAGTGGAAGATGTCCGGGTTGCGCGCGCAATAATCGCGCACCGCCGGCAACATCGCCTTGTTGCCGGTCGAGCGCGGATTGGAAATGAGCGCAACGAGAGTCATTCAGGTCATCCTATCGGCTTGATCGTCATCCCCTGGCGGTAGTTCAGGACCACCTGGATGCGCGTAACGCCGGGACCCACCCGGATGGCGGTCTTGCCCGCAGAGGGCTTGAGGCTGAGCAGCGAGAGCGAGGGGTTGTTCGAGAACCCGCCACCATCGTTCCAGCCGGATTTGCCGCTGCCGTCGACATCGTGGCGCACGGCAATGCCATAGGCGCCGGTGGCCGGAAGCGGCACGCAGAAGCTCATCTTGCCGCCACGCGGGGCGACGGCGGTGTCGATGCGGTTGATCCATGCGCCCTTTTCCAGCCAGCTCGCCTTCGTGGCGGGATAGGCCTGGACGCGGATGCGGCCGGTATTCGCCTTGAAGCCGCTGACCGTCACATGCACCGCCGGGCCGTCCGCCCCATCGGCGCATTTGCGCAGGTCGTTGGCGATTTCCTGCCGCTGCGCATGGGCCACAGGCGTCAGGGCCGCGAAGGCGATGCCGCCCGCAGCCAGACAAGCCAGTGATTTTGCCGCAATTTTGAACATGACGTAATCATTCCCAGAAGCTATAGCCGTGCCGCTCCGGATGGCGCGGACAAGGCCGATGAGCCCCCTTTACAGTCCGCTTATGGGAAGCGTTTGCGGCCAAATCATGGTGACAGGGCGACAATAAGTTGAAATTGCTAACCGCCACAGACGCTTATATCGCCCGTCTCGTCTTCTTTCCGCTGGTCGGCACGCTGATCCTGGCTGCCATGCTGCTGGTGCTCGACAAGATGCTGCGATTGTTCGACTTTGTCGCGGCCGAAGGCGGACCGGTCAGCGTCGTGTGGCGCATGCTCGCCAACCTTCTGCCCGAATATCTCTCGCTGGGAATTCCCATCGGCCTGCTGCTCGGCATCCTGCTGGCGTTCCGTAAGCTCGCCATGTCGTCGGAGCTAGACGTGTTCCGCGCGGTCGGCCTCAGCTACACCCGGCTGCTGCGCGTGCCGTACATGTTCGCGGTCGGGCTGATGCTCGTGAACCTGGCCCTGGTCGGCTATATCCAGCCCAAGGCGCGCTATGCCTATGAGGAACTGGGCTTCGAGCTGCGCTCGGGCGCGCTGGGTGCCTCGATCAAGGTCGGCGAATTCACGCAATTGGGCGACCGGATGACGCTGCGCATCGAGCAGAGCCGCGATGGCGGGCGCGAGCTGTACGGCATTTTCGTGCGTGCCGAAGCCAAGTCGGGCACCTCGCTCTCGGTGACGGCGGAGCGCGGCAAGTTCCTGGCGACCGACGACCCGAACACGATCATCTTCCGCCTGACCAATGGCACGCTGGTGCACGATTCGCCCGACTACAAGACCCCGCGCGTGCTGACCTTCAGCAACCATGACCTGCCGATCGACCTGCCCAAGATCGAATCCTTCCGCAGGCGCGGCGGCGGCAAGGACCGCGAATACACGATCCCCGAGCTGGTCCGCATCGGCACCGATGCCAGCATTCCCGAGGCGCAGCGCAACCAGACGCGTGCCAATTTCCATTTCCGCATGGTCGAAGTCGTGATGATGCTGCTGATGCCGCTGCTCGCGGTGGCGCTGGCGATCCCGCCCAAGCGCTCGACCTCGGCGCTCGGCGTCTTCCTGTCGATCGTGATGATCGTGACCTATCACAAGATCAACGAATATGGCGAGGATGTCGGCGCGCTGGGGCTGGTCGACCCGATCATCGCGCTGTGGGTCCCCTTCGCGCTGTTCTCCGCATTGATCGCCTGGATGTATTATCAGGTCGCCTTCGTGCCCGGCGGTCAACCGATCGGCGCGCTGGAAAAGGTCTTCGCCAAATCGGGCGCGGCGGTGCGCGGGCTGTTCAGCTTCGGCCGCAAGCGGTCCTTCCAGGAATAGGCGCAAGCGCGATGCAGTTCGAATTCTTCCCTTCGCGCACCGTGGCCATCTACATGGCGCGCAAGTTCCTCACCAGCATCCTGGCGGTGGTGGCGCTGCTGTTCATCGTTCTCCAGTCGCTCGACCTCCTGGGCGAAAGCGGCAAGATCCTCGCCTATCCGGGCAACGGCCAGGCGCAGCTCTTGACCTATATCTCGCTTCGCGCGCCGCAGATCATCGACCTCGTGCTGCCCTTTTCGGTGCTGCTGGCGACGATCATCACGCTGGCGACGCTGAACCAGAACAGCGAAGTCGTGGCGATGAAGGCGGCGGGGCTGTCGGCGCATCAGGTGCTCGCGCCGCTGCTGATCGCGGCCTTCGGCGTCTCGGCGATCACCTTCGTCTTTTCCGAACGCATCCTCACCCGCGCCACCGCGACGCTGGACGCCTGGGAAGCGGCGGATTTCGGTCCGATCCCGCGCGATTCCAACGTGAAGTCGAACATCTGGGTGCGCGAAGGCGACAATATCATCCAGGCCGATACTGTCGAAGGCCGGGGCAACGCGACACGGCTCACCGGGGTCGCGGTGTACCAACGCGACAGCCAGGGCGGCATGGCGCGGATCATCAAGGCCAGCGAAGGCACCTATACCGGCAAGGGCTGGAAGCTGACGGATGCGACGCAGTTCGATGTCGCCACCGGGCAGAAACAGGTGCTGGGAGATATCGTCACCGCAGGCAATGTGCGGCCCGACCAGTTCACGCTGTCCAAGGTCAATGCCGACGGCCTGTCCTTCCCGCAGCTATGGACCGCGATCGCCGAGCTCAAGGCCGCCGGTCGCCCGACTGCGGCGCTCGAGGCCAATCTTTGGCACAAGCTGTCGGGCCCGCTTTCGGCGCTGCTGATGCCGCTGCTTGGCGCAGTCGCCGCCTTCGGCCTGGCGCGATCGGGCCAGCTGTTCATCCGCGCCGTGATCGGCATGGCGCTGGGCTTTGCCTATTTCGTCGCGGACAATTTCGCGCTCGCAATGGGCAATCTGGGCGCCTATCCGCCGATCCTCGCGGCCTGGTCGCCGTTCTTCCTGTTCCTGATGGTCGGCGAGACCGTCCTCATCCGCACCGAGGAATAGGCCGCAACCCGTGGCCGCAGACACGCCCGATCCTGTCAGCCCCGCCCCCGCAGTGAGCCGCGCCGATGTGGCGAGCGGCGCAGCGCTGTCGGGCCTGGCGCGCATGGGCGCGATCATCGAGATCGTCACCCAGCCTGCCTTCGTGTGGATGTTCGGCCTCGCCACCTATGGCAGCTATGTCGTGCTCTGGGCGGCGGTGAACGTGCTTTCGACGCTGACCACCCTGTCGCTGGCGCAAGGGCTGCAGCGTTCGATCCCGTCCGCCGCCAGCCGCGAGGCCGAGCATGGCGTGGTGCGCTATGCGCTGCTGGTGACGGTGATCCCGTCGGCGTTCGTGGCCCTGTGCATCACCCTCGCCGCGCCTGGAATCGCGCCGCAATTCTCGGTCGAGCCGGCGATGCGCCCGCATCTGCCCACGCTGATCGCGCTGTTCGTGTGGACGCTGCCGCTCACCGTCGCGCTCGAAATCGCGACCGCTGCCGCGCGCGCGCGCCGCGCCTTCGGGCCCGAGATCCGGCTGCGCATCTTCTGGGAGCAGATCGCGCGGCTGATTGTCGCGGTCGCGCTCTATGCGCTGGGCGTGCGGCTGTTCGGGCTGTTCATCGCGCATATCGTCTCGCTGGGCGTCACCGCCTGGCTCTCGGTGCGGCTGCTCGGGCGCTATTACGATCTCGGCCTGCTCTGGCGCGCTCCGATGCCGCCAGCCTTGCGCCACGATACGCTGAAATCGGGCCTGGCGACCATGCCTCCCAACCTCGCGCGACGCGCATTCAATGATCTGCCGCCGGTGCTGCTGGGCCTGGCGCTGAGCGGCGGCGGCGGCGCGGTGGCGGCGGGGCTGTTCGGCATCGCGCGCAAGATCGCCTCGGTGCCACTGATCGTGCGCCAGACCTTTCTCTATGTCCTTGCGCCCCTGAGCGCCGCGCAGCGCGCCGCCGACCGGGCCCAGATCGCGCCGCTCTACCGCTTTGCCAACCGCATCGCTGCCATCATCGTGCTGCCGCTCACCGCGGTGATGATCGCCGGTGGTGATGCGACGCTGCTGCTCTTCTCGCCCGAGGCCGCCGATGCGCTGCCGGTGCTGATCGTGCTGCTGGTCGGGCGCGCGGGCGAGACGATTCTGGGCGCGGCGACCCCGATCGTCGAGATGACCGGGCACCGCCTGCTGCCGCTCGCCAATTCAATTGCGGGGCTCGCAGTCGCGGGGCTGGTCGGCTGGCTGACGGTCGATGCCATGGGCGCGACCGGCATGGCGCTGGCGGTGAGCGCGGGCGTGATCGTATCGAGCTGGGCGGCGGTGGCAGAACTCTGGATCAGCGATCGGCTGGGTCCGTTCGACCGGCATTTCCTGCGCGCCCTCGCCTGCGGCCTGGGCGGATTTGCCGCGCTCTGGCTGGTCGGCTGGCTGTTCCAGGGGGTGGGCATGGTGCCGCGCGCCGCGATCCAGTTTGCCTGTTTCTTTCCGCTGGTCTGGCTCGGCCTCAAGTTCGGGCTCGATGCCGAGGACAAGGCCGCACTCGGCAAGGCGGGGCGTAAACTGGCGCTGTAAGGCGCGCCAGGCCAATTGCCCCTGCAACCAAAGCCCGCTAGACCCGTGGTGAAAGACCGCGCGGGCGAAGCGCGGCAGCCAGAGGAGCCCTGACCCGGTGATCGCCAACAAGTCTCTCGACCAGTTTGCCCGTTTCAACAATCTGCTCGACCTGTTCTTCGCGCGGGCGGACGAGCTGGGCGACAAGCCTTTCCTCTGGGCCAAGCGCAGCGGCGCGTGGACGCCGATCAGCTGGCGGCAGGCGGCGGGTCAGGTCGCGGAACTGGCGCATGCGCTCACCGACATGGGGCTGCAGCGCGGCGACCGGGTGATGCTGGTCAGCGAAAACCGGCCCGAATGGTGCATCGCCGATCTCGCGATCATGGCCGCAGGCTGCGTTACCGTGCCAACCTACACCACCAATACCGAGCGCGACCACCAGCATATCCTCGACAATTCGGGCGCGCGCGCGGTCATCGTCTCCGATGCCAAGCTGGCGCGGGCGCTGCTGCCCGCGGTGTTGCGCGCAGGCAATGCCTGGCACGTGATCGGCATGGAGCCGGTCAAGGTCGGCCAGGCCAGCCGCTTCCGCGCGCACAACTGGTCCGATCTGGTCACCGGCGATGCCGGGCGCCAGGCCGAGCTGATGCCTGCGATCCGTAGCCATGCGGCAACGCTCACGCGGCAGGACACCGCCTGCATCATCTATACCAGCGGCACCGGCGGTGCGCCGCGCGGGGTGATGCAGCACCATGGTGCGATCCTGCACAATGTCGCCGGCCCCACCCGCGTGATCACCGAGGATTTCGGCTGGGACGACGAGGTGTTCCTCTCGTTCCTGCCGCTCAGCCATGCCTATGAGCACAGCGCGGGCCAGTTCTTCCCGATCGGGCTCGGCGCGCAGATCTATTATTCCGAAGGGCTGGAAAAGCTCGCCAGCAATATCGAGGAGGTGCGCCCGACGCTGATGGTCGTGGTGCCGCGCCTGTTTGAGGTGCTGCGCGCGCGCATCCTCAAGCAGATCCAGAAACAGGGCAAGGTCGCCAATTTCCTGTTCGAGCGCGCAATGGCGCTGGGCGAGAAACAGCTCGGCGGCCGCGACGGTCTGCTCGACAAGCCGAT
>NZ_LSIS01000170.1:0-1421 GCF_001556365.1 Blastomonas sp. CCH1-A6
GGGCATAGGCTCAGCCCATGCACGACATCAAATTCATCCGCGAAAACCCCGAAGCCTTTGACGCAGCGCTGGTCCGCAAGGGGCAGCAGCCAGTGGCGGCCGAGATCATCGCGCTCGATGCGAAGCGGCGCGAGGCGCTGAACGAATCGCAGGCGGCGCAGGCGCGTCGTAACGAGGCCTCGAAGCTGATCGGCCAGGCGATGGCGCAGAAGGATGCCGAAAAGGCCGATGCGCTGAAAGCCGAGGTGGCAGAGCTCAAGACCCGGCTCACCGAGCTCGAGGAACAGGCACGCGCAGGCGATGCCGCGCTGGCCGAGCGGCTCGCCGCGCTTCCCAACCTGCCCGCTGCCGATGTGCCCGATGGTGCGGACGAGACCGGCAATGTCGAGCTTGTCCGCTGGGGCGATCAGCCGCAATTCGATTTCGAGCCGAAGGAACATGCCGATATCGGCCCCGCACTCGGCATGGATTTCGAGACGGCCGCGAAGATTTCCGGCGCGCGCTTTACCTTCCTGCGTGGAGGCATCGCGCGGCTCAACCGGGCGCTGGGCCAGTTCATGCTCGATGCCCAGGTGGCGCGTGGCTATGCCGAGTGCGCGACACCCTATCTGGTGCGTGACGAGGCCGTGTTCGGTGTGGGCCAGCTGCCCAAGTTCGCCGAGGACCTGTTCCAGACCACCGACGGCCGCTGGCTGATCTCGACCTCTGAGGTCAGCCTGACCAACAGCGTGCGCGAGCAGATCCTGACCGCCGCCGAACTGCCGATCCGGCTGACCGCGCTGACCCCCTGTTTCCGCTCCGAGGCGGGCTCTGCGGGGCGTGATACGCGCGGCCTCATCCGCCAGCACCAGTTCGAGAAGGTCGAGCTGGTCACCATCGCCGCGCCCGACCAGTCCGAGGCCGAGCACGAGCGCATGTGCGCCGCGTCCGAGGCCATCCTGCAGGCGCTGGGGCTGCCGTACCGCAAGATGCTGCTGTGCGCCGGCGATATGGGCCAGGCCAGCCGCAAGACCTATGATCTGGAAGTCTGGCTGCCGGGACAGAATGCCTATCGCGAGATCGCCAGCATCTCGAACTGCGGCGACTATCAGGCGCGGCGGATGAACACCCGCTACCGCCCCGAGGGCGAGAAGGGCACCGAGTTCGTCCATACGCTCAACGGCTCCGCGCTGGCGATCGGGCGAACGCTGGTGGCGATCGTCGAGAATTATCAGCAGCCTGATGGCTCGGTGCGGGTGCCCGAGGCGCTGCTGCCCTATATGGGCGGGATCGAAGTGCTGCAGGCGTAACCCCTAAGCTCGCGCATGCGAGAGGGGGTGAGGGGTGCGGCCGAGTGCTAGCAGCGCAAACTCGAAACCCGCGCGCGATCCCTGAAGATCACCCCCACCCAACCCTCCCCCATCGAGGGGGAGGGCTTTTCA
>NZ_LSIS01000171.1:0-2825 GCF_001556365.1 Blastomonas sp. CCH1-A6
TGTTGACATCGCAGGGGTCGGAAGTTCAATCCTTCCTACGCCCACCAGCCTTCCCGCCATTTTCGGACCGATCTGCACAGGGGTCCGAGGTAACAAATGAACCTTCACCATTTTAAAGCTCCTGCCGCATTGCGGAGATAGTGGGGGCTGAATCGAGCATAATGCCGCTGCGTCGTGCGGTCATCATCATGCCCGAGGAACTGCGCAATTTCCGGCATCGGGACGCCCGCCTCGGCCATCCAGACGGCTCCGGTGTGCCGCAGCGTGTAAGGGGTCACCTTGAACCCTGCCCGCTCTGATGCGGCGAGAAAGCCCTTCTTGATCGAGCCGACCTTCTGGCCACCCCGCTCGATGACCCAGATCGACTGGCGAGCGTCATAGGCGGCGCGCAAGGCCTCGACCGCAACATCGTTCAGCGGGACGCGCGGGCGGCGCTTGGCGGTCTGGATTCGACCAACCGGATTGAGGTTCGCCATGCCGGCTTCCAGATCCACCCGGTCCCATGTCAGGTCGAGGATGGCAGACGGCCGTGCCGCGGTCGTGACGCCAAGGATGGCATAGAGCCGGACGTGCGGCGCGACACAGGCGTCGAGGAAAGCGCGGAACTCGGCCTTGGTCAGATGGCGCTCACGGCGCTCCGGGGCCTGCGGTCGCCACACCTTCGGCGCGCGCTTGATGTGACCATGCCGTTCGCCCAAGTTGAGCGCTGCAGCGAGAATGCCGAGCTCGGTCCTGATCGTGGCGACACTGGCGCGGCGGGTGGCGCTATAGTTCTGTGCCAGCTTGTCGGTGATCGCGTCTGGCATCAGGTCGGCCCAATAGGCGCGCATCGCCTTCCACGCATCGCGCATCCGCTCGACACTGGCGACACCTGCTGCCTCGCGGTCATCGATATAGGCCAGCATCAGGCGCTCCACGGTCCATGGTGCACCGTTGCCCCGCCAGCGTTGCCGGGCTTCCGCTTCGGCGTTGAACCGATCGGCCGCGGCGAGACGGGTCCGGTGCCGCTTGCCTTCTTCGTCTCGCCAGACGAGGGCGAACCCTCCCCTGAACCTTTGGACGGTGTATTCTGGGGGGGATTGCATTCGATTCTCTCCACTTCGGCGACGGGGATGCGGATTAACGTCCCGATCGTGAAGCATTGCAAGGTTCCGTCCTTGATCATCTTGCGGATCATGCCCTCCGAGCATGACCAGCGTTCGGCCAGGCTGCGGACGCTGAACGGCATATCCGCCTGCTGGGTGCGCGCGTGGGCCGTCATCCCTTCCGCTCCTCCACAACCGGCCACTGCCTGACGCGCAGCCCCTCGGGGAACAGCTCGATATCCTTGATCGGCTTCGGCCCGCCGTTGGACAGCTGCTTGACGAACACGGAGACGCTGGCCGCTTGGCACTGATCGACGATCGCCTGTGCCCAGTCGTTGGCCATGGGCCGCGCGCCGGGGCCGCTTTCGCCGCCGACAATGACCCAATCGATCTTGGGGCAATCGACTGAAAGCCCCCCGCATTCGGCTATGCCGTTCAAGGGATCGCAACGCAGCAGCGGCCTGTCCACCACTGGCAAGCTAGACAAATCCACCGGCCCCAGCAGCGGCTCCATGCTCAACCCGACCCACGGGATGCCCAGCTTCTTCTTGAGCTCGAGCAGGCGTGGGATATCGCGGTCGGCCTCGTCCTGATTGACGACACTGATGATCAGGCCAGCGTGCTGCGGCCAACGTGCTGCCCAAGGGTGGTCAGCGAATGCGGCCAGGCGCTTCTCGATCACCGTCAGGCGCTTCGTGACAATCTGGATATCGAGATCGCGCGAGGCGTGGATCGCGCCCCAGGCCGTCGCCAGCCACTCGATAGGCACCTCGTTGTCGAACAGGTCGGACATGCTCTGCATGAACACCCGGCGCTTGCGGCCATTGTGCTCGTAGAACGCTGCCGCGCTGCTGTTGAGCTTCGTCAGGCCAGGCAGCGCGCCCTTGATCCAGCGCCGTTCCGCGCCGACACCCCAGACGCTATGCCCGGTCCGCTTCGCCCACGCCTCAGCATAGCAGCCGTCGCAGCCGGGCCCAACCTTGGTGCAGCCCCACCAGAAATTGACCGTCGCGTCGGTCCATTCGATCGCCGATTGCTCAGCCATTGCTCGTTTCCCTCTCGGTCACAATCTCGCGCGCCCGGCGCACCACGAACTGCACGACATCGGCCCAGCCCATGTCATCGCGGGCGATCGGTGCCTGGCCGGTCATTTTCTCCCAGCGGTCGTGCAAATCGACGCCGATCTGTTCGGCATCAGCAAAGCGCAGCAACGGCGCGCCTTCGCTAACCGCCGCAGCCATCAGCACCTGCGCAGCATCGCGGGTCGCATCATCGAACACGCGCTGCGTCGGGATGCCGTCGCCCCTGTGATCGGTCATCGCCTCGAAGTGCATGAGCGCGGCGGCCAGCTGGTCATCACCGATGCTATGGCTGTATTGGCCGCAGGTTGGGCATGGGGCGAAGCCTGCCGCGCGGGTGGCTGGCAGGGCGTCAGTCATCACGCCTCTCCCCATAATACCCATAGCCCCGCGACACGCGCCGGTAAGGCTCGAGCCAGATCCAGGTGCCGTTGCTCATCCGCTTGGGGAGCCAGGCAAAGCGCTCGGCCTTGGCCTTCGGTTTGAAAAATCGGAATCGCATCACTTCCTCCAAGGCTCTCGGGACCCGTCCTCGCGCACGATGGACCAGTCGCCATGCTCGAGACGGGTGCGCCCGGTGTTCTGCACGATCATGCCGGGGCGCAGGGGTTGCGGGGTGAAGCGCGGCAGGGGCGCGCGTTTGGCGGGGGCGGTCATTGGC
>NZ_LSIS01000172.1:0-225 GCF_001556365.1 Blastomonas sp. CCH1-A6
CGAGCCAGAAGCCATCATATCCAATCTCGAAGCACAGGCGAATGGCGGCAGGTTCGCCGATACGATCAGCGGCCTTGCACTCAAGATTGCGAAGGTGACTGATCAGTGCCGCGCTGTTCCCGGCAGGAATTGTCCGCAGCGAAGGCTTCGCCGCTCCTGGCGAGAGCGAGGCAACAAGCCAGTTGCGCTTGCTGAGCTCAACGCTGACAATGACAGAAGTCTTGG
>NZ_LSIS01000173.1:0-22037 GCF_001556365.1 Blastomonas sp. CCH1-A6
GCGCGCTGCGTTGTCGAGGGTGAACCGCGCCTATGCCGGACGCATCCATGCGCGCGAGCGGCGGACCGGGCATTTCTGGCAAGGCCGCTTCGGCTGCGTGGCGATGGACGAGGAGCATCTGATGGCGGCGCTGCCCTATGTTGCGCTCAATCCTGTCAGGGCGCGTCTGACCGCGCGGGCAGAAGACTGGCGCTGGTCGAGCGTGCATGCGCTGCTCGATCCGGCCTGCGGCGACGGTCTGACCGACACGGCCCCTGTTCTGGAGCGGGTGTCAGATTTTGCCGCGCTGCTGCGGTCAGGCGAGGATGAAGCCATGTCGCTGCATCTGCGTCGCGCTGAAAGCACCGGCCGCCCGCTGGGCGACAGCGGGTTTCTTGACAGGGTCGCAGCCATATCGGGCCGTGACCCCAAGCCCCGCAAGCGCGGGCCGCGGGCAAGGCAGGAGAAGGATTAAGTGCACTGTCACCGTAATTCATCACGAGAGGTTAAGCTCGAAGCAACCGATGGAGACGGCAATACGATCACCGAAACAACGACTGCCGGGGCTATTGCCGACGGTCTGATCAAATCGGAGGTCACATACTCGCAAAGTGACGGTGGAAGAGGTTGGAACGCATCTACCGATGTCGACACCGGTAACATCACCCTGTATGGAAGAGGTGTTCGGCAGGACGACACTGGCTTGGCACGAACTATTATTCACGAAGGCGCCCACACAACCGATGCGAACCGCGCATTGCGAAGTGCATATGAAGATCGCGGTGGCATATGGGGGCGCGCCGGAAGGGCGATCGGACTGTCTGACGACCGTCACTTCAATCCTGCGCATCAGAGAAGCTTTAGGGCTGCAGCGCGAAACCTATTCGGCATAAAGGTCCCATGAACAATGAAGGCGTTCGCCAGCATGATAGCGATCCAACTATGTGCAGTTGCCGCCGCTTGCAGCCCCGCATCTACACCAATCTGCAACCCTGCGCTCTTGCCGTACCAGTACGAAGCTCGTGGTGAGAATGATCAGTACTTTGCTACGTTAATTCCTCTTGGATCGAAGGCAAAGGAACAGACGTTCTTTCTATCGCAATCGGGGACCCCGTTGATCGATGAAGGACCCTTGCAAGGCGGTGATCCGGCAGGCTTCATTGTCAGATTTGAGCGAACCGAGACAGGAGTGAGTGCAAGCGAACTGGGGTTGTCCATTCCAGCTACAGAACAGTCGAAGGAGGTCACGCACTTTCAAGCTCGGGGTAGAGATTTTTCTCTCGTTTCCTGTGACGGCATTTTCTCTGACAAATTCAAATCCGAGTTCCCTCATTTGTTCGGGTAAATTTGAGTAAATTCCGAGGGCAAAAGTTCAAGCTTCGAATTCCGGTGAAGGTTGCAACAACCCCCAGGTTGATTGGAATTTCCCCGGTGCTCGAAGCGGTCGAGGCAGGCCTGCGCACCGGTAGGCTGCTGGCCGACGCAGCATCATAATTCCGGGGACACTAATTCCGGGGACACCACAAATTCCGGGGACACGATACTAAATAGACCCTATGCAATTCAATTACGGTGACACGTGCATAAACCCCCAAACACCTCTCCCCTTCAGACGGAGCGAAGCTGATCGCATCCTGGCCCGCCTTCCTCGCCTCGTCCTGCCGGGCATCCCGCATCACATCACGCAGCGTGGCAACCAGCGGGAGCGGACGTTTTTGAAGATGGCGATTATGCGCTGTATCTTGATCTGCTGGCGCAGGCTGCGGGGCAGGCGCGCGTGGCGATCTGGGCCTATTGCCTGATGCCCAACCATGTCCACATCATCGCCGTGCCTGAAGATGTGGACGGATTGCGGCGGACCTTCCGGTTCGTGCATCGCCATTATACTGGCTATATCAACGCGCTCCTGCGTACCACCGGTCATCTTTGGCAGGGCCGGTTTTCATCCACTGCGATGGACGAGGAGCATCTGCATCACGCTTTCCGTTATATCGCGCTCAATCCGGTCCGGGCGCGGGTGGTGGAGCGGGCGGAAGACTGGCGGTGGTCCAGCACCTCGGCGCATCTGGCAGGAGCGGACGATCATGTCGTCAAGGTCGCGCCCGCACTCGAACGGGTCGGTGATTTTGCGGCGTTTCTGGGCGAACCCTTCGATGAAGCGATGAGCTATGCGGCATTGCGCAAGGCGGAGTCCATCGGGCGACCAATCGGCTCAAAAGCCTGGCTCGCCGCGATGGAGGCGAAGGCCGACCTCAGCCTCATGCCGCAGAAGCGAGGGCCGAAGCCTGCAAGCGGGTCGTCGGAACGCAAAGCTGCTAAATAGACTGCAAAAATTGCATCCATTATGGATTTATATTTGCTTCATAATGAATTCATTTCACCGCATCGCAAAGCGACGCAGTTGCTAATGCCAAGGCTAGTGTCTCAATCACTGCCAATATTCTTTGGGTTGGCAAAGTCTTGGCGCACCTGCATATTCACCGCCGAATCTGATTTTCTACGGGGTGCAGGGTGACGGCGATCGTTTCTCGATTTTCTTTGGGCATGATGGGCCTGCTGGTCGCCGCATCCGAGTCTGCGCTGGCGCAGGATGCGCTGGGCGATCCGGCGGGGTCGGGCGTGCTGGTCTCTGCCGTGCAGTGGCTGCAAGGGACGCTGCTGGGCACCATCGCAACGGTGGTCGCGGTGATTGCGGTGGCGGCAGTCGGCTTCATGATGCTCACCGGGCGGATCAACTGGCGCTATGGCGCGACGGTGATCCTGGGCTGCTTCATCCTGTTCGGCGCGGCGAGCATCGTCGCGGGGATTCAGTCGACCGCGACGCTGGGGAATTGACGTGGTGGAGAGCATCGAGCGGACATCGGTGTTCATCGCGCTCACGCGGCCGCAGATGTTCGCCGGGGTGACCTATAGCTATTTCGTCGCCAATGCGGTTGTCGCAACCGAACTGTTCCTGATCTTTCGCTCGGGCTGGATCGTCGCGGTGGCGTTGCTGATCCATCTCGCCGGCATGTTGCTGTGCCTGCGCGAGCCGCGCTTTTTCGACCTGTGGCTGGTACGCCTCGGCCGCTGCCCGCGCATCCGCAACCATGCGATCTGGCAATGCAACTCCTATCAGCCCTGATGCTGCCTGCGCTGACGAATGATCCCAAGGTCATCGCGCGCGAGAAACAGGCGGGCGAGCATCTGCCTTATGCCCGGCACGTCAACGATCACACGATCGAGACGCGCGATGGCATGCTGATGCAGATGCTGCACCTGCGCGGCCTGCATTTCGAGACGGCGGACAGCGAGGAGATAAACTATCGCGCGCGGCTGCGCGATGCGATGCTGCAGGCGATCGGCAGCCCGAGCTTTGCCATCTATCACCATATCGTCCGGCGGCGGGTGGACATGGCGCTGGAGGCTGAGTTCCCCGACCGCTTTTCGCAGCGGCTCGATGCGGCTTGGCGCACACGGCTGCAATCGCGTCAGCTCTATATCAACGACCTGTTCCTGACTCTGGTGCGCAGGCCCCTGCGCGGCCAGGTCGGCGCGCTCGACCGGGTGCGCGCGCTGCTCGGGCGCACGACGCTCGACCGCGAGGCGGAAGCCGCGCAGCATCTGCGGCAGCTCGACAATGCGCGCGACGCTCTGGTCACGGCGCTGGGCAGCTATGGGCCGCGCCTGCTCGGCGTATATGATACGCCGCAGGGGCCGTGTTCGGAGCCGCTGGAGTTCCTCTCTTCGCTCTTCCACGGCGAGATGCGCCCCGTGCTGCTGCCGCGCCAGGATATCGGGCGTTATCTGCCCTATCGCCGCATCAGCTTCGGGCAGGAGACGGTCGAGCTGGGCAAGGCGGGGCTTTCGCCGCCGAGTTTCGTCGGTGTCGTGTCGATCAAGGATTATCCCGCGCAGACCGCGCCAGGCATGTTCGACGAACTGTTGCGGCTGCCGTTCGAGATGGTGCTCTCGCAGAGCTTCGGCTTTGTCGATCGCTCGGCGGCGCTGTCGCGGATGAACCTGGCGCTGCGGCGGATGCGCTCGGCTGAGGATGAGGCCTTGAGCCTACGCGACGAGCTCGCCACCGCCAAGGATGATGTCGCGGCGGGGCGCGCCGGCTTTGGCGAGCATCACATGACGCTTGCGATCCGGGGCGGCAGCCTGGGCGAGGTCGACCAGGGCGTGGCCGAAGCGCAGGCGATGCTCGCGGACCTGGGCGCGATTGCGGTGCGCGAGGAGATTGCGCTCGAACCTACCTTCTGGGCGCAGTTTCCGGGCAATTTCCGCTATATCGCGCGGCGCGGTCTCGTCTCGACAAAGAACTTTGCGGGGCTTGCGAGCTGCCACAATTTCCCGCTGGGGCAGCCCCAGGGCAACCATTGGGGCGATGCGGTCAGCCTGTTGGAGACCACGGCGGCGGGGCCTTATTATTTCAATTTCCACCAGAGCGATCTCGGCAATTTCACCGTCATCGGTCCTTCGGGGTCGGGCAAGACAGTGGTGCTCAATTTCCTGCTCGCGCAGGCGCGCAAGTTTTCGCCCCGCATCGTGTTTTTCGACAAGGATCGCGGTGCTGAGCTGTTCATCCGCGCGATCGGCGGCAGCTATGATGTGCTGCGCCCCGGCCAGCCTTCGGGGCTCAACCCGTTGCAGATCGAGGACACGCCCGGCAACCGGCAGTTCCTGATCGAATGGCTGAGCCTGCTGGCGGGCAGCGTCGATGTCGAGGAAGCGGCGCAGATCAAGGACGCGATCGACGCCAATTTCCAGCAGCCTGCCGAGCATCGGCGGCTGCGCTATCTGGTCGAGCTGTTCCGGGGCGGCCATCGTCCGCGCAGCGATGATCTGTGGTCGCGTCTGCGACCTTGGTGGGGCGAGGGTGAGCACGGCTGGCTGTTCGACAACCCACATGACCTGACCGATCTCGATGCCGAAACGGTCGGGTTCGATATGACGCAGATCCTCGACAATGCAGCGCTGCGCAGCCCGGCGATGCTGTACCTGTTCCACCGCGTCGAGCAGCGGCTGGACGGGACGCCCGCGATCATCGTCGTCGATGAAGGCTGGAAGGCGCTCGACGACGATGTGTTCGTGCGGCGGATCAAGGATTGGGAAAAGACCATCCGAAAGCGCAACGGCATTGTCGGCTTTGCCACGCAAAGCGCGCAGGATGCGCTCGAAAGCCGGATCGCGAGCGCGATCATCGAACAGGCAGCAACGCAGATTTTCATGGCCAATCCCAAGGCGCGCGCGGCGGACTATATCGACGGGTTCGGGCTGACCGCGCACGAGTTCGATCTGGTCCGCACCCTGCCGGACAGCGCGCATTGCTTCCTGATCAAGCACGGCTCGCACAGCGTCGTGGCGCGGCTCAACCTGTCGGGCGAGCGCGAGATCCTGACCATCCTGTCCGGGCGCGAGAGCAGCGTGCGGGCGCTCGATGAGCTGCGTGGACGGGTGGGCGATGATCCCGACATTTGGATCCCGGCGCTGATGGAGGCGCTGTGATGGCCTGCCCGGTTCCCACCCCAGGCGGCAATTTCCTGGGCGACACGCTGCGCTTCCTCGATTGTCAGGCGCTGACCATCGGGGCGTCGGGCTATCAGGCGCTGGCAAGCCCCGGATCGATCCTGTGGACGCTGCTGACAGGGTTGCTCACCATCTTCGTCGCGATCTTCGGCTATCGCATGATCCTGGGCGAAGTCCCCAGCGTGCGCGAGGGCGTGCTCGCCTTTGTGAAGATCGGGATCGTGCTGACGCTTGCGACCAGTTGGCCAGCCTATCGCACCCTGGTGTTTGATGTCGCTGTCAGGGCACCTGCGGAGCTCAGCGCGAACATAGGCCGCGCGTCGGGTCTGCCGGGTAGCGAAGGTGGCATGGTTTCGCGGCTGGAGGCGACCGATGCCGCGATGGTGACGCTGGCCATCGAGGGGACGGGCCTGAGGTCCGCCAATCTCAACACCATGCCGCCACTTTTTGCCGGATTTGAGCCGTTCGCCCTGGGCGGGGCACGGATGCTGTTCCTGCTCGGCGTGCTGGGCGCATTCGGAGCGGTGCGATTGGTCGCCGGGTTGCTGCTGGCAATCGCGCCGGTGTTCATCGCCTTCCTGCTGTTCGATGCGACGCGCGGGCTGTTTGCCGGCTGGTTGAGGGTGCTGCTCGGCGCAGCTCTGGGAAGCCTCGGCACCGCGATCTTGCTCGGCGTGCAGCTCGCGCTTTACGAGCCCTGGCTGACCAGCCTGCTGAACGCGCGTGCCGCCGGGATCGCCGTGCCTTCCGCGCCGGTCGAGCTGCTCACCCTGGGGCTTTTGTTCGTGATCCTGTTGATCGTAACGATTGTGGCATTGGCGCGGCTGGCCTGGGGCTTCAGCTTCGCGCCGTCAGCACCGATCTTGCCCCTGGTCGGCCTGCCGACAGGACGTTCGCAGTTACCGGAGCGCGTCGCAACGACCTTGTCCGCACCTTCCGGACCGGACCGGTCGCGCGCAGCCATGGTCGCCGACGCCGTGGCCTCGGAACAGCGACGTGAAGCGAATGCTGCGGTGCTGGCCCTTGCGGGGCCACAGCGCATACCCGTTCAGGCATTGACCCGGCCGGAGGCGTCAGCGGCGATCACTCCCCTCGGGCAATCGCATCGGCGCAGGACGGTGCGCCATGTCTCGCGCAGCGCCAGTACAAGGGATGCCCGCGCGTGAAGCTGGATAGCAAGGCAGAACGCGAAGCCTATTATCGCGAAGCCGCCAGCTGGGCGCAGGACCAGCAACAGGCGCTGCGCTCCTCTCGGCGGATCGCGTGGATCGTTGCCAGCATCGCGACCGGCATTGCGGTCATGCTGGCGCTCACGATCATGCTGCTCACGCCGCTCAAGACCGTGGTGCCATATACCTTGCTGGTCGATCGTCAGACCGGCTTTGTTCAGGCGGTCGATCCGCTGGAGCCGCAGCGGATCTCGGGCGATGCGGCACTGACCCAGTCCTTCCTCGTGCAATATGTGATCGCGCGAGAGAGTTTCGATATTGATGCGGTCCAGGCCAATTATCGCAAAGTCTCGCTCTGGTCGGCAGACAGCGCGCGCACGCGCTATGTCGCGATGATGCAGGCGACCAATCCGGAAAGCCCCCTCTCGCGCTATCCGCGATCGACCGTCATTGATACTCTGGTCAAGAGCGTGTCGCCCATGGCGAACGGCAAGGCGATGGTGCGCTTCGAGACCCGTCGCTCGGACAGAGGTGCCCCGCCGCGCGTCACCGGCTCCTGGGTCGCGCTCGTCAGCTATCGTTTTGCGGGCGAGCCATTGCGGGTCGAGGACCGGTTCCTCAATCCGCTTGGCTTTCAGGTGGTACGCTATCAGCGCGATCCTGAGGCTCTGCCTCCACCGGAGCCGGTGATGGTGCAGCCAGAGACGGCACTGACCGCACCTGCAGGGCGCCCTCAAACCCCACCGGCTATGCAGCGGCGGCTTTCCGACAGGCCGCAGCCATGATCTGGTCCGGCATGATCGTCTTGTGGATGCTGCAGATGCCGTTTCCGGGGATGCCACCGATGCCGCCCATGTCGCCGATGAACATGCCGAGCGACCCGCGGCTTCGCACAGTCGAGTATCAGCCCGAGCAGATCGTTCGGCTGGAGGTCGCCACCGGGTACCAGCTTAGTGTCGAATTCGCACCCGATGAGAAGATTGAAACCGTAGCGGTCGGCGACAGCGGTGCCTGGCTGGTGACCGCCAACCAGCGCGGCACGCACCTGTTCATCAAGCCAACCAGTGGCGATGCAGACAGCAACATGACGGTGATTACCGATACCCGCGTCTATCTGTTTGACCTGCATGCGCTGGAAAGTCCCAATCCCGGCATGGCCTATTCCGTCCGCTTCGCCTTTCCGGCACCCAAGGCCGCTCCACTTGCTGGAGGCAGCGAAGCCGACGAGGTGGAAGGGGAATATCGGCTTAGCGGCGATCATCGGCTCTATCCCAGCCAGATGGGAGATGATGGCGTCCATACCTATATCATCTGGCCGGAAGAGGTTGCGCTTCCTGCCATGTACACCGTCGATGAGCGCGGCGAGGAACGGCTGGTCAATGGTGCGATGCGCGATGGCATGTTTGTCATCGACGCAGTGGCCCCTAAGCTGACTTTTCGCATCGATAATCGCACGGCGCATGCCCGAAGGATCGTCCCCAAGGAGGATCGCTGATGGCGAGTAATCCCGACCAGCAGATTGCGGCGGAGCTCGATATCCGCCCCAGCGTCGCGCGCACCCGCAAGCCACTTCCGCCCTGGGTGTTCTTCGGCACTCTGGCATTCATAGCCGTTATACTGTTTTTCGTGCTGGATAGCCGAAGGCGTGCGCTTCACGCTCCCGCAGTGGCAGCAGGCCAGGTCGATCTCGCTGGCGGCACCGCTGCACCGATGCTTTCTATTCCTCCCGATCTCGAACAGGCCGCGCCAATCGTTCAGCCTGCACCGCCGGTTGCAATCATGCCCGAAAGGCCAAGCATGCCGCCGCGTCCGGTTGTGCCGCCGGCAACGCAATCGCCTCCGGTTCAGGCCTATTTTCCCCCTGCACCTGCTGGTGGCGGCAATGCGCCTGCACCAAAGGCGAACAACAGCGCTCCCGTTCTGGTCATCGACAATGGCGGTATTGGCCGAGCCCAAACGGCTCCGCGCCAGGCTGGGCAGGAAGGCGAGGGGGCGCAATCGGCAAGCGGGGGTGCTGCCACCAGGGTCCAGCGCGACACCAGCCGTCAGCGGGCAGGTTCCTTCGCCAACCGCAGCACATCGGTGGTGCAGGGCACATTGATTCCGGCGGTGCTGGAGTCAGCGCTGGACTCGACACGGCCAGGGTTCGTGCGCGCGATCGTGTCGCGCGACGTGCGCGGGTTTGACGGCACCAGAGTGCTGATTCCGCGCGGCAGCAGACTGATCGGAGAATATGAGTCCGACGCCAAATCTGGCGAAAACCGGGCGCTCATCAACTGGACCCGGCTGATCCGCCCGGACGGTGCGACTGTTGCGATTGACTCGCCTGCCGCCGATCCGCTGGGCCGCAACGGCGTTCGGGCACGCGTGAATTCGCATTTCCTGGAGCGGTTTGGTGGCGCGATCCTGCAATCGGTGCTGGATATCGGTGTCAATGCGGCCGCGCGCGCCGTGGACTCGCCAACGGTGATTGCATTGCCCGGCTCCTTCGGCGGCGCGGCAAGCCAGCGTATCCAGCCACAACAGGTGACGCCGACACTGACCGTCAAGCGCGGCACCAGCATAAGCATCTTCGTGGCGCGCGACCTCGATTTCACCGGCGTGGAACAGGCTAGGCGATGAACGCCAGCGTTGCTGCGACAGGTCAGGTTTATCTGGCCAGTTACCTTGCGCCGCTCGGTGCAGCACTGGCGCGGCCTGACGTCACCGACATCTATGTTAACCGTCCTCATGAAATCTGGGTCGAGACCATGGGAGGCCTTTCGGAACGTCTGGATGCACCCGATCTGGGGCCATTGACGCTCGAACGGCTGGCGCGGCAGATCGCGGCCCTATCGCACCAGGGCATCAGCCGTGAACACCCGCTGCTGTCCGCCGCCCTGCCCGATGGATCGCGCATACAGATCGTGATGCCGCCTGCCACGCGCGGACAACTCGCGCTCGCCATCCGAAAGCACGTCTCGCAAGACCTCAGCCTCGCCGATTACGCTCAGAGCGGTGCCTTCAGTCAGACGCGCACGGGAGACCAAGCGGACGACGAGCGGGATCATGAACTAGGGGCATTGCTATCGCAGGGCGATATTGCGAGCATGCTATCGCTCGCCGTCCGCCAACGAAGAAATATTCTCGTTTCTGGGGGCACCTCTACGGGTAAGACCACCTTCCTTAATGCACTGCTCCGCGAGATCCCGGCGGACGAGCGCCTGATCCTGATCGAGGACACGCCGGAACTGTCCATGACTCATGCCAATGCCATCGGCCTTCTGGCGGCGCGCAGCGAGCTGGGGGAGGCGCAGGTGACCGCCAATGACCTTGTCGCCGCCTCTCTTCGGCTGCGCCCCGATCGCATTATCCTGGGCGAACTTCGCGGCGGCGAAGCACTCGCCTTTCTACGCGCGGTCAACACCGGTCACCCCGGCTCGATGACGACGGTGCATGCGGACAGCCCCTTGGGCGCGATCGAGCAGATTACCTTGTTGGCATTGCAGACTGGGACACAGCTTGGCCGCGCCGATGTTCACGATTACGTCCGCTCCACCATCGACGTGTTCGTGCAACTGTCCAGGATCAAAGGCCGACGCTTGGTGTCGGCGGTAATCCTCCGCCCGCAGCAGGAGGTTGGCTGATGGGGTTGGCTGACCCGTTTTCGGCTGCCTATGGGTCTAGTGCACTGGCGGCAGCGTTCCGTTGGATTGAGGCGGCGTTGCTCGGGCCTATGGCCACTTCGCTTGCCATCGTCTCAGTTGGCATGGTTGGCATGGGGTTGATGACAGGCAGGCTCGATCTGCGGCGGGGAGCGCTGACCATCTTCGGGTGTTTTATCCTGTTCGGTGCGCCCAACATCGTTGAGGGCATGCTAGTTGCTTCAGCAGGGCGCGCCACCGGCTTCGATGCTCCCCAGCTCATCGCGGCCCCGATCGAAAGGATGCCGACCGTCGCTCCACCACCGGCATACGATCCCTATGCCGCTGCCACAGCACCTATATGGTGACGTTGGTCAAGGATCTGAAGGAGTGTCGATCAATTTCATAATAAAACCTCAAAATGAAGAAAATATTTAAAAAATCAAAACGGGTTTATTTGATTTTCATGTTGTGCAAATTTAATCTCTCGATATGAATCTTTGGTGCGAATCTATTTTGAATTTTTGTTTTCATATGTTGAAGAGGGTGTTTTATGGTGCCCCTAATACTGAGACAATGGCCATTTTATGCAATGCTCATGGCTCTCTTGTTGCCTGCTTCGCCCATTTCCGCGCAGGCAAGCTTGCCTGGCTCTGCTCCGCCCACATTGCCTGCTCCAACATGGCGCACCATCATCTCCGGCGGCTCTGTAGAATTTTACTTGACGCCTGACCTGGCGTGCCGCCGTCAGCATCAGTCGTTCAATCCCAATGCAACATACGAGCCGCCGGAATATCAGTCTCCGACTGTCTATGGCTGCAAATGGAAGGCGCGCCAGTTCGGCGGGCCGCCAAACTCGACCACCGTTCTGCCCTCGTTCGTGTCAATGGCATGTCCGGCGGGTTTCGTCTGGACGCGAACCGCCCAGTGCGTGCAGCCGCTCGACAACGAACCCGAATGCCCCTGTCCCGATCCGAGCAAGGCAAAGGCGCTCGGTCCCGCTGCAGAACGCGGCAATCCCGTCTCGTTGGTCACCGGCGCGAAGGTCGAACGCGCCCAGGATTATACGACCGCCGACGGTCGCTTTAGTGTGGAGCGCCATTATCGCAGCCGCCAGCATCAGGCGCAGCGGTACGCTCCCATGCCCATCCCCGGTTTTGGTCCCAACTGGCATGGCGTGGTACCGGGGCGGCTTGCCGCATATGGCAATTACACCGAAATGATCGAGTATCTCTCCGAGTCGGGGGGGGTCGATTACTTCCAGGTGCCTGGCCCATCGAACACGACTAGCTGGAATTATGTTACACCCGGCGGCGGACGGCGGAGGCTGACGGCGGTATCAATCCCGACAGTCTCGCGCACGACTTTCTTTCGCAACCAGGCGGCTGTGTTAAATGGTCCGGCCGAGTTCAAGCTCACCGAAGCGGATGGCAGTTACACCCTGTATCGTCGCAGCGCCAATTGGTCGTCAGCCGATGAGGTGCGCTATTTGGTCCCGATCCAGCAGGTGTCGCCTGACGGCTTTTCCCGCACGTTCGAATATGACGATACCAGCCAGTATCCCAGCAGGGTGCGTGACAGCTTTGGTCGCGAAATGCAGCTCAGCTGGACTGAGACCAAGCTCAAGGGCTTCCACGCGCCGACAAATGCGTTCTCGGTCTATGGAGGAGGCCTGTCATGGAAGGTCATCAGCCAGATCGATCTCCCGGATGGCACGAAGCTCGTCTACACCTATAGTGATACCACCACGGCCACCCGCAGCGGGCGCGAAGACCGGTTGATCCGTGTCAGTAGGCGCGATGCAGTAGGTACAGAACTCTGGGCGAGAGCGTATCTCTACGAAAATGCCGCCTTGCCTTATGCACTGACTGGTCAGGTCGATCAAAATGGCGCGCGCCTCTCGACCTACACCTATCATCCTTCGGGCCTGGTTCAATCGACCGAGCGCGCCGGCGGATTTGACAAGATTCAGCTTCAGCATAGCTTTGTTGCGCCCGGCACCACACCGCAGGCCATCACCAACTACCGTGCGGTGACAAATCCGCTGGGTCGGGTGGAGGCCTATGCGTTCTGGCGCCTCTCCTATTTTGCGCCGGGTAACATGCCGGCTGTGATCGATTGGGTGGACGGCTACGCAACTGCGACCGTGCCTGCCGACAGCATAGACTATGGCTACCAGGCTCCGACCTACGACAACAGCGTTCGCCTGCTTTCAAGCGTTACTGATCCACGGGGTGTCAGAACCAACTACACCAACGATCAGAACAATCGCCGTCCCACGGCGATTGTCGAAGCGGCATCGACAGCTTCGGCGCGCACGACCAACATCCAATGGCATCCAGTGTTCGATCTGCCGGTACAAATTGATATCCCCGGTCTGCGCACACAAATGACCTATAATGCCACGGGCCAGCTTCTATCGCGCAAGCTGACTGACACCACCACCCACACCCTGCCCTATGCGACGAGCGGGCAGGCGCGGACCGAAAGCTATAGCTGGTCGGCCCAAGGCCGCCTCCTCTCGGTCAACGGCCCACGCCCTGTCAATCAGGCGGGGCAAGACGACGTTACAACCTTTGCCTATGATGCCATTGGCAATTTGGTGACGATGACCAATCCGCTGGGCCACGTCACCAGCTATGCTGGGCACGACGCAAATGGCCGCCCTGCCAGCATCACCGATCCCAACGGAACCGTCACCGAGCTGGTCTATGACCCGCTCGGGCGGCTGCTCGAAACGCGGGTGAAGGATCCTGCCGGGCTGGCTCCGGATGCGGTGACCGCGCTGGAATATGACGTTGAGGGACGCGTGGTCGGCGTGACCCTGCCGCAGACGCTCAAGCTGACGATGGGCTACAACCTCGCCGGGCTGCTGACCGCGATCACCGCACCGAATGGCGAGAGCATCGCTTTCAACCACGATGCGATGGGCAATGTAACGCAGCGGCAGGTCAGGCGCGCCGATGGCAGCCCCAGTAGCACCATTGCCAGCGCCTTTGACAGCCTGGGGCGGATGCTCAGCCTGACCCTGGGCCCCAGCCGGACTACCAGCTGGACCTATGACAAGAACGGCAATGCCACCCAGATGGTGTCGCCGCGCAACCATCCGCTGGCGGCCAGCTTCGATCCGCTCAACCGCTTGGTCTCAACGTTGGCACCCGATGCCGGAACCACCAGCACGACCTATAACTCGCGCGACGAGGTCACCGCATTCACTGATCCAGCGGTCGTCACCACCGGCTTCGTGCGCAATGGCTTTGGCGAGGTGATCCGGGAGACCAGCCCCGACCGCGGCACCAGCATCTATTATTACGACGCTGCGGGCGACATTGTGGCGACCATTGACGGCCGTGGCCAGCGGATCGATTATCTCCGCGACATACTCGGCCGGGTGGTGAGCGCTACGCCGCAGGGTCTGGCTGCGCAGGCCACCACTTATATCTATGACAGCGCCGCCTTGCCCGGCTCCGCATCGCTAGGGCAACTGTCTAGCGTGACCACTGGCAGCGTCGATGTCCGCTTTGCCTATGATCATCGCGGCAACGCCACCATGAAGCAGCAGCGCATTGGTGGCGGTGAATGGCTGATTTTGGCGCTGAACTATGATCTGGCCGACCGGATTACTGAGGTCACTTATCCTTCGGGGCGCAGCGTCGCTTATGCTTATGATCCGCTCGGCCGGGTCGAGACGGTGCGCACCCGCGAGGCTGCCGCTGCCGGCTGGACCGATCTTGCCGCCAACATCGTATACGAGCCCTTTGCTGCAATCAAATCAGCCGATCTGGGCAGCGGCCTCAAGCTTTCGGTCGACTGGGGCAATGACCAGCGGCTGGCCGGACGTCGGGTCTATCGCAGCAATGGCACCGACATATGGCATGCGAGCTATGCCTATGACGCGAATGACAACATCACGGCGATCACCGATCTGGTCAATCCGGGGAATTCGCGCAGCTATGGCTATGACAGCATGGACCGCCTTGTGCGAACCGATGGCGTATTGGGCAGCTATGGTCGCGAGGATTATGTGCATGATCGCAACGGCAACCGGCTGGCTATCCAGCGCCGGGTCAATGCCGGTGATGCGACGCCCGCCGATACGGAAAGCTATGCACTGGCCAGCGGCACCAACCAGCTGGCCTCGGTCACTGGCGCATCGGGCACACGCAGCTTCACGCACGATGCGCGCGGCAATCTGACCGGCGATGCGCGCAGTTCAGGCCCGAACGTTACCGTCAGCTATGATGGCCATGCGCGTTTGGTCGGCTATGCCAATGGCGCAGGCGATGCCCAGGTCATGGCGTATAACGGGCTGGACGAGCGCGTCCAGCTGGTCACCACGCCTGCGGGCGGCGCTGCCGATACGCGGATGGTGTTCTATGACCTCGACCACCGCATCATCGGCGAATATGGCGCTGGTGGCGCGAGCGACCTCAAGGCGGAGTATATCTGGCTGCTGCCGCAAGTCGGCGCGGACGGCCCGTTTGGCGGCGATGACGGCACCGGCGGCTATATGCCGCTGGCCATCGCCATCGGTGCGGGCGGCGGGACAAGCCAGATTGCCTGGACGCACGGCAACCATCTGGGCACGCCGGTGCTCACTACCGACGCCACCGGCACCGCGCTTGCCCCTTATGGCCACGCGCTGATCGGCTTCCCCGGCCAATGGCGTCCGGCCAATGCGATTGCAGGCGCAGACTTCTACTACAACCGCTACCGCGACTATGACCCGACGCTGGGCCGCTATATCCAGGCGGACCCGATTGGGTTGGCGGGAGATGTCAATCCGTATGGCTATGTGGGCGGCAATCCGGTTAGTCAGATCGATCCTGAGGGGCTTTTTGGAAAGGAGATTGCAGGGTTACTGCTATTCGGTGGAGGTAACCTAGCTTACCAACTCTATCAGAATGGGGGTCGTGTCGAATGCATCAATTGGTGGGAGGCTGGCGAATGGGCGCTTACAGGTGCAACGCTTGGCTTCGGCTGGCAATGGAAGGCAAGCTGGGTTAAGTTAACGCCGGGGTCGATGAAGTGGGGTAACGCCTCCCGGCGAATACGACGGGCGGAGAATCTTGTTGGAAAGGATATTGACCTACATCATTGGGCATTGCCCCGACGGTGGGGAGATGGTCGGGGCGGCTGGAGAGATGGAATAGTAAATCATCCTTGGAACTTAAACCCAGTTCCGCGCGGCGCGCACCAGGCACTACATCAACGCGGAGCTTTGGGAGCGCTCGTGCGTGGATCACCAACACCTGTAAGAGGAGGTGTGGTGACTGCAATTGGTGCCATGGGTGTAAATCAGATTGGTGGTTACGATGAATGAAATGGGCAGCGCGCATAAGCCGTCAAAACCCTATCTTTTTTTTCACCCACAGTTTGTGCGTAAGCATACGGATGATAGTATGGATTACGAGTTTCCAGAGCTACTGCTCAAAACGGATGTTTTCCATAAGCCGTCTTTCGCCATTGACATCGACTGCCGTAGGTTTGTTCTAAAAGACGTGGTGAAGCGCCGGGCGGTATATGCTTGGTGGAACCTTCCTTTGATTCGAAGATGTAAAATTGTCTATGTTGATTATTGTTTTGGATCACCGGAGCAGCTGACTTTCGAGCAAGCGCGCGATGAGTTTGTTGATTATGTTTGTGCGCATCGGTGGTGGAGTAGCAGTCACGAGAGTGAAGAGCAATTCAGAAATAGAAATGCAAGATACTCTGGAATGGCTGAACTAATGGGGCCGGTGAGCCTTAAGGGAAAGTTGCCGAAAGTAAATCAGAAGTAGTATTTTCATGGGGATGGTTGCAAGGATGGGAATGAAGACCCCTTAACTACGCAACCATGCCAGTACCGCAGGCGATACGCGGGTCATGGCGTGCAACAGGTTGGACGAGCGGGTTCAGCTGGTCACTGCGCCAGCAAGCGGCGCAGCTGATACGCGGATGGTGTTCTACGATCTCGATCACCGCATCATCGGCGAATATGGCGCTGGTGGCGTGGGCGACCTCAAGGCGGAGTATGTGTGGCTGCTGCCCCAGGTCGGCGCTGGCGGTGCCTTTGGCGGCGGTGGATGGCGGAATGAGCTGCTGTGCGGCGGCGGCTCGTTTTGGCGTTGCGCCTTCAACGGCGATCCGCTGGCGCGCACAGCGGCGTGATGCGGGCGACTTTGCTGCCAAGCCCCAGGGTGGTGACATGCGGTCGCGTCGGATTGAAGAGCGGGCGTCGGACATTCTCGCTGTTTGGGAGGAGCGCAAGGACATCACGCTTGCAGAGCTGAGGTTGGTGCTGGCTGAAATGGGCCTGGCGATCTCTGTCGCCGGGCTTCACCGCTTCTTTGTGCGCCGCGGCATGACTCGCAAAAAAAGACTGGCCATGCTATCGAGCAGGACCGACCCGACGTCCTGACGCAGCGCCGGCGCTGGTTCGACGGCCAACTCGATCTCGATCCCGAGCGCCTGGTCTTCATCGACGAGACGTGGACCGCCACGAACATGACCCGCAGCCATGGGCGCTGCCCGAAGGGCGAGCGGCTGCGCATGGCCTTCCCGCATGGTCACCGCAAGACCACCACACTGCTGGCGGGCCTGCGCATGACCGGCATGGTCGCGCCGATGGTGCTCGACGGACCGATCAATGGCGACTGGTTCGAAGCCTACGTCACCAAGGTGCTGGTGCCCGAACTGCGCCCCGGTGACATCGTCATTATGGACAACCTATCCAGCCACAAGCGGGTCGCCGTGAAGGAGAAGATCGAGGCGATCGGCGCCACCCTTCGCTTCCTCCCGCCCTACAGCCCCGACTTCAACCCGATCGAAAAGGCGTTCTCCAGACTCAAGGCCATGCTGCGCAAGGCCGGTGAGCGCACGGTCCGTGGCCCATGGGACCTCATCGGCAGGCTCGTCGACATCTTCCAGCCCGACGAGTGAGCCAATTACTTCAGCTCTTGCGCATATGATCCAGACTGATCGAAAAACGCTCTAAATGCACTAAATTTGCGGCCCAAGCTACCCAGGTGCTTTCGGGTCCGTATTGGTATTGAGGCTAGATCCTGCATTGCGATGACGCTCAATCAGCTGGCGCAAGCTTTCAGTCAGCACGAGGGTAGCGGAACCCAGTTTTATTACCTCGACCTCACCCCGCGCGATCAGTAGGTACAGGGTGCTTCGGCTTATGCCAGTGAAGCGGCAGGCATCTTCCAGTCCGACCGTTTTGCAGCTGCCCAGCCCGAAATCTCTCCGGTTGCCTTTGTGCTGCACCCGGCAGACCCAGCTGCTGGTCCCTCCCGGCCTCTCGTAGCGAAAGAGGCCGTCGCCAAAACTGACACGGCGGCTGGACTGAGCCTTGCCTTCCGAACCGGTGTTCGAAGTCGTTTCCATGGACCTGATCATAAAATTTGTTCCCACATTGGCAAAAATGTCGGTCTGGACGACGTGGGACGCACAGGGATCCGAATCACCAGCGAACCCCGCAGGAAAGCTGGACTTTCGGAACTGATCAGGGATGCTGTGGGATTAGTAGGTGGCGGAGACGGAGGGATTCGAACCCTCGGTACCGGATTTACCAGTACGACGGTTTAGCAAACCGTTGGTTTCAGCCACTCACCCACGTCTCCGCATGGCAGCATATCGATGCTTGCTTGCCCCAGCTACGGGGCCGGTCGATTGGCCAGAGCGCGCTATAGCGGCGGGTGGGGCAGGGATCAACCGGTTAAGTTCGCTTTCCGCTTCCGCTTTTGCGCATTTGCTGTGGATGGCCCACAATCGCCCGATTCAACCGCATTTGTCGCAAATCGGACTCGGGTCGGCGCACCACCGACTCGGGTCATCGCCCATTCATTGTCTTGGGTCCAGGAATGCGGCGATTGTGGTTAATGATGCACAGGCGGGAGGCAAGCATGGCAATGGGCTGGTTCGGACAGGGTCTGGCGATTGTCGCCCTGGCGACATTGGGGCTGGGCGCTGGGCCTATGGCCGACCCGGCATCGGCCCAGGTCAGGACAATCGATCCCAATGACGCGATCGATGCAGACCTGGCGCCTGCACGCCCCGGCGGCACGGCCGAGCCGGCGCGCGAGGCGCCGCTCGATGGCGGATATGATTATGGCACGCCCGACAATGACACCACCAGCAGCACCGAATCGCTGCCTCCGGTGGCCGACGGTGCAGCACCTGCCGCGAATTCGGCGGTGCCGCCTGCGGTTTCCGGCAACGGCTATCAGAAGGACGATCTGATCGGCGCGGCCGAGGGCGTATTCGGCAAGGGCGCCGAAGGCCTGGCCGGGCTGATCGAGGACATCTTGCGCAAGCAGGGCGAGCCCAACGGCTATATAGTCGGGCGCGAGGCTTCGGGCGCGTTCGTCGTCGGTCTGCGCTATGGATCGGGCACGCTGCACCACAAGGTGGAAGGCGACCGGCCCGTTTACTGGACCGGCCCGTCGATCGGTTTCGATGCCGGGGCCAATGCCGGCAATACCTTCGTGCTGGTCTACAATCTCTACGACACCGAGGACCTGTACAAGCGCTTCGGCGCGGGTGAGGGCGCGGCCTATCTGGTCGGCGGGTTCCACACCAGCTATCTGCGCCGCGGCGATGTGGTGCTGATCCCTGTGCGCATGGGGCTGGGCCTGCGCCTCGGCGTCAATGCCGGTTACATGAAATTCACCCGCAAGCGGAACTTCGTCCCTTTCTGACGGATCGCTTCGCGGCAGACATAGCCCGCAGGGTCGCAACTGCCATGGGCAAATACGGGGCCGGTTGTCGCACGTCAAAGCGGCAGCCGGCCTTTTTGCCTTGCCCCGACGCGCATCGGTCGGCATGGAGGCTCGCGCATTTTCCTGACGCCGGAAGGGCTTTTCCGGCAACATTCAAAGCTGAAATGGGGGACTGACCCGTGCTGGAACTATTGAAGGCGCAACCGGCCGATGCGCTGCTCGCGCTGATCAAGCTTTATGCGGCCGATGACCGCCCGACCAAGATCGACCTGGGCGTGGGCGTCTATCGCACCGCCGATGGCGCGACGCCGGTGTTCAAGGCGATCAAGGCGGCCGAGGCGCGCCTGCTCGATGGCCAGGACAGCAAGAGCTATCTTGGCCCCGAAGGCGATATGGGCTTCGTCCGCGCGATCATGCCCTGGATGCTCGGCGATTTCGATCCGGCAGGCCGTATCGATGGCCTGCAGACTCCGGGCGGCACCGGCGCGGTGCGGCTGGCGGCGGACCTGCTGCTCAAGGCCGGCGTCAAGCGCATCTGGATGGGTACGCCCAGCTGGCCCAACCATGTGCAGATCTTCAACGCCGTTGGCCTTGCCAGCGAGACCTTTCGTCATCTTGATGTGGCGACGCAGAAGCTCGACTTCACCTCGCTCGAAGCCGCGCTCGACAAGGCCGATGCGGGCGATGCGGTGCTGCTGCACGGCTGCTGCCACAATCCCACAGGGGCGGATTACAGCGAGCAGCAATGGCAGCAGATCGCCGAGACGGTTGCGGCCAAGCGGCTCTTCCCGTTGATCGACCTGGCCTATCACGGCCTGGGCCATGGGTTCGACGCGGACGGCTATGGTCTGCGCACCGTGCTGGCCCAGGTGCCCGAGGCGCTGATCGCCTATAGCTGCGACAAGAATTTCGGCCTGTATCGCGAGCGCGTCGGCGCGCTCTACGTGATGACCGAAAGCGCCGAGCAGCAGCCGGCGATCCAGTCGAACCTCGCCGCGCTGGCGCGCGCCAACTGGTCGATGCCGCCCGATCATGGCGCGGCTGCGGTCCGCATCGTGCTCGAAGACGAGGGGCTGACCAAGATCTGGCTCGACGAGCTCGATTCGATGCGCGAGCGGATGCGCAGCGTGCGCGACACGCTTGCGTCCTACCAGTCGATCGGTTCGGTCAATCTGGCCGCAGTCGGTCAGCAGAACGGCCTGTTTTCGGTGCTGCAGCTGACGCCCGACCAGATTGCCGCGCTGCGCGCCGACTGGGGCGTGTACATGGCAGGATCCGGCCGCATCAACATTGCCGGCTTCACCGAAGCAAACATCCCGCACTTCATCGAAGGACTGCGCGCGGTCACCGCGTGATTTTCGCCTGACTGCGATCTGCCGCACAGCGCGCGCCCTGCGCGCCGTGTAGGCGGATCGTATGTCCTTGTGTTCCACCCTGTTGCGGATGCGCGATCATCTGGCTGCTCTGGCGGCGGCGATGCTGTGCGCGCATGCCATCGGCCTCATTCGTCTGTCCGACTTTGTCCCCCACGGTTCGCTGCTGATAGAGGGGCGCGCTGGCCAGCTGATCGGCGTCGCGCTGTGTGCGCTGGCCCATGCCATTGTGCTGACCGCGCTGTATCGCAGGCGTCTGGTCGCAGGGCCACTCTATCGCTGCGGCGAGACTCGGCCAGCCGATACCTATGGCCGGCCCTACTGCCCGGGCACCTCTCGCCTGCTCGAAAGCTGGCACTATCGTTGACCGGCGCGCGCGCAGCATTTACCGCTGGGTCCCATGAAACCACCCCATATCCTGCTGATCGTCGGCGGCGGCATCGCCGCGTACAAGGCGTGCGAGCTGATCCGGCTGATCCGCAAGGCGGGCATGAGCGTGCGCTGCGTGCTGACCGATGGCGGCGCGCAGTTCATCACGCCGATGACGCTCGCGGCGCTGAGCGAGAACGAGGTGTTCACCACGCTCTGGGATCTGAAGAACGAGACCGAGATGGGGCATATCCAGCTGAGCCGCGAGGCCGATCTGATCGTGGTCTGCCCGGCGACCGCCGATCTGCTCGCCAAGATGGCGGCGGGGATATCCGACAGCCTAGCGACGACGGTGCTGCTGGCGACCGACACGCCGGTGCTGGCGGTTCCAGCGATGAACGTGCGCATGTGGCAGCATGCGGCGACCCAGCGAAACGTCGCACGGTTGCGCAGCGATGGCGTGACGGTGGTCGATCCCGATGACGGCGCGATGGCGTGCGGCGAGTACGGTCCGGGCCGGCTGCCCGAGCCGGTCGCGATCATGGAGCGGATCGAGGCCGCGCTGGGGCGTCGTCCGATAGGCAAGGCAGGGCCGCTGGCCGGCAAGCGCATCCTTATCACCGCTGGGCCGACGCACGAGCCGATCGATCCGGTCCGCTATATCGCCAACCGGTCGAGCGGGCGGCAGGGCTTTGCGATTGCCGAAGCCGCCGCTGCGATGGGCGCGGACGTGCAGCTGATTGCCGGACCGGTGCATCTGCCGACCCCGCCGGGCGTGACGCAGATCGATGTCGAGACTGCGCGCGAGATGGCGGCGGCGGTCGATGCGACGCTGCCCGCCGATATCGCGATCCTGGTCGCGGCGGTGGCCGACTGGCGCACCGCAGATGCCGCGGAGCAGAAGATCAAGAAGACCGGCGGCGCGCTGCCGGTGCTGCAGCTGGCCGAGAATCCGGACATTCTTGCGGGGCTGGCAAGAGATGCGCGGCGGCCCGCATTGCTGGTCGGCTTTGCTGCGGAAACCGAGAATGTCATCGAGCATGCCCAGGCCAAGCTCGCGCGCAAGGGGTGCGACTGGATCGTCGCCAATGACGTCTCCGGCGATGTGATGGGCGGCAGCGAGAATGCGGTCCATATCGTCACCGCCGATGGCGTCGAAAGCTGGTCGAACCTGCCCAAGGACCAGGTTGCACGCAAACTCATGGAGAAGATTGCCGATGTCATCCGCTGAACACCCGCTGGCGCCCATCACGATCCGGCTCAAGCGGCTGGCGCACGGCGAGGGGCTTCCCGTACCTGCCTATGCCA
>NZ_LSIS01000017.1:0-36911 GCF_001556365.1 Blastomonas sp. CCH1-A6
AGGCGGTGCCGCTGGCGAGACAGGCGCTCAAGGGGCAGGAGGTCATCGCCTTCTGGAAGGCGAATTGCGCTGCCCGCGTCACCGGGGTGCCACCCACAACGGACGACCCGTCATGACCGCGACACGCCGTGAGACGCTGACCGGAGCGCTCGCCGCGTCCGCCCTGTCGCTGCTTCCGGGCACCGCCGCTGCCCGATCGACCAGAAGGCCAGATGCCATGCCTGACGACCTGATCATCGTGAATGCGCTCGTGGCGACGCTCGACCGCGACAATCCGCGAGCCGAGGCCGTGGCAATCCGCGACGGACGCTTTCTGGCGGTCGGGTCCGAGGCGGAGATCCGCGCCGCCGCACCCGAGGCCAGGGTGATCGATGCGGGCGGGCGGCGGCTTATCCCCGGACTTATCGACAGCCATATGCACATCATCCGCGGCGGGCTGAACTACAATATGGAGCTGCGCTGGGACGGCGTGCCGACGCTTGCCGATGCGATGGCGATGCTCAAGCGCCAGGTCGATCGCACCCCTGCACCGCAATGGGTTCGCGTCGTCGGCGGCTTTACCGAGCACCAGTTCGCCGAAAAGCGCCTGCCGACGCTCGACGAGATCAACGCCATCGCCCCCGACACCCCAGTGTTCATCCTGCACCTCTACGACCGCGCGCTGCTCAACGCGGCGGCCTTGCGTGTGGTAGGCTATGGCAAGGACACGCCCGACCCGCCCGGCGGCGAGATCGCGCGCGACTCACGTGGCAACCCCACCGGCCTGCTGCTTGCCCAGCCCAATGCGACGATCCTCTATTCGACCCTGGCCAAGGGTCCCAAGCTGCCCGAGGACTATCAGATCAACTCGACGCGCCATTTCATGCGCGAGGTCAATTCGCTCGGCGTAACCAGCGTGATCGACGCGGGCGGCGGCTTCCAGAACTATCCCGACGATTATCGCGTGATCGAGAAGCTGCACGACGAAGGCCAGCTCACCGTGCGGATCAGCTACAACCTGTTCACGCAAAAGCCGAAAGAGGAGCTGGCCGACTTTTCCGGATGGGTGAAACAGGTCAAGCCTGGCCAGGGCGACGACAGCTATCGTCACAATGGCGCCGGCGAGATGCTCGTCTATTCGGCCGCCGATTTCGAGGATTTCCGCGTCGCGCGGCCCGACATGCCGCCATCCATGGAGGGCGATCTGGAGCCGGTGATCCGGTTGCTCGCCGAACATCGCTGGCCGTGGCGGCTGCACGCGACCTATGACGAGACGATCGGGCGCGCGCTTTCCGTGTTCGAGAAGGTCAATCGCGACATTCCGCTGGCCGGCATCCCGTGGTTCTTCGACCATGCCGAGACGATCAGCGAGCGCAATATCGACCGGATCGCGGCGCTGGGCGGCGGCATCGCGGTGCAGCACCGCATGGCCTTTCAGGGCGAGTATTTCGTCGAACGTTATGGCGCTGCCGCCGCCGAGCGCACCCCGCCGATCGCGCGGATGATCGCGGCGGGCATCCCCGTCGGCGCGGGCACCGATGCGACGCGCGTCGCGAGCTACAACCCCTGGGTGTCGCTGTCCTGGCTGGTGACCGGGCGCACCGTGGGCGGGCTGGCGCTCTATCCCGATGCCAACCGCGTCGCCCGAGAAAAGGCGCTGGCGATGTGGACGCATGAAAACACCTGGTTTTCGAGCGAGACCGGCAAGAAGGGGCAGATCAAGCGCGGCCAGCTCGCCGATTGCGCCCTGCTCTCGGCGGACTATTTCACCGTGCCGGAGCCCGAGATCGCGCATATCCGATCGGTACTGACGCTGCTCGGCGGCGCGGTGGTGCATGGCGAGGGCGGTTTTGCGCCGCTGGCGCCCGACCTTCCCCCGGCCATGCCCGACTGGTCGCCGGTCCGAGTGTTCGGCGGCCATTATCGTTCCCCCGCCGAGAAGGCTGCACTGGCAAGCGCGTGCGGCTGCGCATCCTCGTGCCAGATCCACGGGCATGATCATGCAGCCGCCTTGGGCGCGGATATTCCCGCGAGCGACGTGCAGACCTTCTGGGGCACGCTCGGCTGCGGCTGCTGGGCGGTCTGAGCGATGCGCGCCCCGACGCCATCGCCAGATGCCTGACCAGCATCGATCCGACATATCAGGCGAGAGCGCGATGCCATGAACCAGTCCCTGCCCCTGCAAACGCCGTCGCCGCTGGTCCGGCTGCTGCTGGTCCTGTCGGCCACCACCGGAATGGTCGATGCTGCGAGCATTCTGGGGATGGACAAGGTCTTCACCGCCAACATGACGGGCAATGTCGTCTTTGCCGGTTTTGCCGCAGTCGGGGCGCAGGGCTTTCATGCCCCTTATTACATCGTCGCGCTGGCTGCGTTCATGGCAGGCGCGGCGATCGCCGGGCGTATCTGGCGGATGGGTGCCAAGGGCCGGCTGAGCCGCTGGCTGGTGATCGCTGCCATGGTCGAAAGCACGATGCTGGTCCTGGCAGGCGGACTTGCCCTGCTGTTCGAGCGAAACATCGCCACCACGCCCGCCACGCTTTCGGTGCTGATCGCACTGACCGCCGGAGCGATGGGGTTCCGCAACGCGGTGGTGCGCCAGCTCAAGGTCCCCGACCTGTCGACCACGGTGCTGACGCTGACCATCACCGGCCTCGCATCGGATTCGCGGCTGGCTGCTGGCGACGGCGCGAACCAGCGGACACGGCTGGCGGCGGTTGCGATGATCTTTGCCGGAGCCGTGCTGGGCGCGGTTGTGGTGCTGCACGGGGGTCTTGGCCCCGCCCTGTTGCTTGCAGGCGGTATCGTCCTGGGCAGCACGCTGGTCTTCGCCCGCCACCCGCAAATGGCCGAGCTCGACCGGGGATGAGCCGCAGCCGCTTGCCGTGGCGGGTCGCGACGGCGCTGGTGGCCTGGATGGCGGCACCCGGACCCTTGCCTGCCCTCGCGCAGGATGGGCCGGAAGCGGTTTCGACCAGCGTCACCGGCGAGGCGCGGCTGCGCCATGAGGCCTATGCCCGTCCCGAATGGGGCAACGCGCCCGATGACGGCTATCTGTGGTTGCGCGTCATCCCCATGGTCAAGGCCGAGGCAGGACCGGTGGGCGTCGTCGTGCAGCCGATCCTCGCCTATGCTAGAGGTGTCGCGGGAGGCGCGGGGCCGGTCGATCGTACCGGCATCGATCTGGCGCAGGCCTATGCCGATCTGACCCTGCCGCTGGACGACCGGACGCGTTTCGGCGTGCGGGGCGGTCGCGCCCTGATCGCGCTGGGGTCCGAGCGCCTGGTCGGCAAGCGCTATGGCCCCAACGTTCCCCAGCCCTTCGACGGCCTGCAGGTGAACCTCGCGCGCGGAGCCGCGCGGCTCGACCTCCTTCATGTCTGGGCGACCGAGATCGGGCCAGGCGATTTCGATGATGGCTCGGTGCGCCGCCGCCGGTTGCGCAGCGCCTATCTGACGATGGAGCCCGCACCGAACGTGCATTTCGACTTCTACTGGATCGGCTATGCCGACAGGGCCGCGCGCTTCGGCGGCATCGGCGGACGCGAGGAGCGCGACACCTTCGGGCTCAGGCTGTTCGGCCAGCGTGGAAGGCTGGCATGGAACTGGGAAACGATGATCCAGCGCGGCCACTTCGCCGGCCAGGGCGTCCGCGCCTGGTCGCAGGCCACCGAAACCTCGGTCCGCTTTCCGCAAACCCCGCTCTCCCCGCAGCTCCGACTGCGCGCCAATATCGCCAGCGGCGATCGCTCACCGACCGACCGCCGTCTGGGATCGTTCAACGCGATGTTTCCCAAGGGCCGCTATTTCGGCGAACTTACCCCGCTTGGCCCGCGCAATATCGTCAACGTCAATCCCGGTATCGTCCTAGATCCCGGTAGCGGTGTTCAGGTCGAGATCAACCTTGCCGCGTTCTGGCGCGCATCGCGCTTCGACGGGATTTACGATCTGTCTGGCCGCGAACTGCGTGAGCCCGGGACGGCGCGCGCCCGGCATATCGGCAACCTGGCCGAAATCGGCCTTTCCGTCGAACTCCCGCGCGGGCTGTCTCTTGCCGCTTCGGCGGGAGCGTTCACGGCTGGCCACTTCATCGAACAGACCGGAAGCTCCGGCACCATCTGGATGGCCGGAGCCGAAATGACCTGGCGGTTCTGAGCCGCACGAACACTTGTCCTTTCGTACAGCTATTGGCGCTGGCCGAGCCTACCGTCATAGCGCTCGAACTTGCCCAGCCCGACAAAGCGCACGCTTGCCCCGGTCAGCCCATCGAGCAGGTAGACGATATCCCCCGCGCACAGCATCGAACCGCTTGTGCGGACATGCAGGATCTGCCCCTCCTTCAGCATATCGGCGTCGCCGCGAACGCGGTTGATGAACTGGCGGCGGCTGGAGATCTGGTAGACAATACCCGTGCCGGCGATGATCCGGGTCGCGCGCACCTGCGCGAGCGCGAGGCATTCGGCTGTCGCGGGAAGGCTGACCGGCTGATCCTCGGGCACGGGCGGCACGAATATCAGGTCTGCGCTGGGGACGAGGTCCGCGCCTGTCTGTCCAGGCATCACGGCCTGAAGTGCAGCAGCGATCAGGATCAGCACGCGCGACAACAGAGCACTCCAACCTCCCACCCCAGCAGGGAAATGCACCTTGAGGGAACGGCTAGCACAACGCTTCCCTCAAGGTGCACCAGGTCCAGGGGGCATTTGGACCGCGTCAAGCCAGCCGGGGGTTATGGCCGCTTGCAGGGGGAAGACGTCACCCACCGCGCGATCCCGCATCGATTTTCCATTCGCCGAATAAAAATGGCATCTCGCTTACGGTTTGGTATCGGGCGTGACGTCTGCCAGCATGTGCGCCACCCCAAATGTCAGCCTAGCCTTGCCTGAATCCGGAACATCGTCGCCCTCGCAGGGTCTCCAAGCTTTGCTGCTGGCAGAGCGGGAGGGCTTTCTGCGCTTTTTGCGAGCGCGCGGCGCGGGCGATGCCGCCGAGGACATCTTCCAGGATACCTGGCTGCGGCTGGCGGCAGCGCAGACCAGCCCGATCGCCGAGCCGCGCAACTATCTGTTTCGCGCGCTCAACAATGTGATGCACGATCGCTATCGCTCGGCGCAGCGTGCGCGCAGGCGCGACGGCGAATGGATCGAGAGCAACAGCAGCAATGCCGAAGCCTCGGACGCGCCGCTGCCCGACCGCGCGCTCGCGGCGCGACAGGCGCTGGCACAGGCAGAGGCGGTGCTGCGCGCCGAGGGCGAGCGGGTGCTCGACATCTTCCGCCTGTTCCGCATCGAGGGCCTGGGCCAGCGCGCGATTGCCGAGCATCTCGGGCTCAGCCTCAGCACGGTCGAGAAGGATCTGCAAAAGGCCTATCGCGCGCTGATCCGCCTGAAGGAGACGCACGATGCGGAATGAGCCCGGCGGCGACGTCCATGTCCCAGGATGGTCAGCATGACAGACACGAACGAACATATCCGCCAGGAAGCGCTCGAATGGGCATTGGCCTCGCAGGAGGCCGATTTTGCCGGCTGGGATGCGCTGACCGCTTGGCTCGAGGCCGATGCGCGGCACAACCAGGCCTATGATGCCGCGATGGCCGCCGGGAGCTGGATGGCCGATCTGGTCGCGGCTGTCCCTGCCCTGCCGCAACCTGCGAACGACGAGCAACCCCTGCCGCCAGCCAACGCGCGGAGCTGGCGGCGCGGTTTTCTGGCGCTGGCGGCCGCGATCGTCGCGATCCTGCTGATCCCGCTCTGGCAGATGCGACCGCAGCCCTACAGCGTCATCACCCCGAACGGCCAGACGAGGACGATCGCGCTCGAGGATGGCAGCCGCATCCTCGTCAACGGCGGCACCCGCCTCATGCTCGACCGGAACGAGCCGCGTTTCGCCAGGCTGGAACGCGGCGAGGCGATGTTCATCGTCCGGCACGATGAATCCGATCCGTTCGTCGTCGAGGCGGGTGATGTGCGTCTGGTCGATGCAGGCACCGCCTTCAACGTGGTGCGCAGTGGCGCCGGGCTGGACGTCGCGGTGTCGGAAGGCGCAGTGATCGTCAACCCGGATGGCGAGAATGTCCGGCTGAACCCCGGGCGGCGTGCCCAGATCGATGGCGCGAGCGGGCGCATCCTCGTGTCGGACATCGCGGGCAGCCATATAGGCGGTTGGCGATCGGGCCAGATCGCCTTTGCCGATGCTCCGCTGGGCGAGGTGGCGCAGGCCATCGAACGCACATTGGGCGCGAACGTGACCGTCTCGCCCGACCTTGCGGGAGCACGGTTCAGCGGCATCCTGCAGGTTGCCGGGCGAACGCCCGATGCCCTGCCGCAGATCGCCCCGGTATTGGGCGCACGTGCGGTGCGACGCGGACAGGGTTGGGAATTGGTGAGCATCGATGCACAGCCGTGACGGCCCGCTAAAGGCCCGGTATCTGCTGCCCGCATTGTGCGTGCTGGCGGCACCGGTCGAGGCACATGCTGAAGCCCGGGCGCAGATCGATATCGCCGCCGGACGGCTCGACAGCGCGATTGTCGCGCTGGGGCGCCAGGCAGGGATCAGCATCGGCCTTACCGATCGACAGCTCGGCGCGCAGCGGGTGCGGAGGCTGCGCGGGGTGATGTCCGCCGAGGAAGCGCTGCGGCGGCTGCTCGACGACAGCAACGCGCGTGCGGTGCGACTTTCGGCGCGCGACTGGCGGATCGTGCGCGCCGCCCCCTCGGCGCGCGCGAGCGGAACCCCGCTGCGCCTGGCCGTCGCTGCGCCTGCCGACCTGTCGCCGCCCATCGCAGAGATCGTGGTCACGGGCGTGCGAGCGGCTGCCGAAATCAGCGCCGCGCGCGAGCAAGGCCTGATCGCGCTGGACGGCCAGTTCGCGATCGACGCGCACAATCGCGGGTCCGATGCGCTCGCCGAGCGCGTGCCGGGGCTCGGATCGACGCAGCTCGGACCGGGGCGCAACCGGCTGTTCCTGCGCGCGATTGCCGATACCAGCTTCAACGGCCCCACCCAGGCGGTGGTCGGCCAGTATCTCGGCACCGCGCGGCTGAACTACAACGCGCCCGATCCCGATCTCCGATTGATCGACCTCAATCTCATCGAGATCCGCCAGGGACCGCAGGGCACGCTCTACGGCGCAGGAACGCTGGGCGGGGTCATCCGGCTGCTGCCCAACATGCCCGACAGCCAGAACTGGGAGGCGGCGCAGTCCGGCTCGGTTGCCGCGACCTGGCATGGCGAACCCTCGTTCGATGCAAGCGCGATGCTCAACGTTCCGGTGATCGAGGGCAAGCTCGGCCTGCGCGCGGTGGTCTATGCCGGGCGCGACGGAGGTTATATCGACGACCGGCTCCGGCAGAAGAACGACATCAACCGGGTGCACACCACCGGCGGACGGATCATCGCCCGGCTGGAGCCCGGCGACGGCTGGACGATCGATCTGGTGGGCGCAGCGCAGGACATTGACGGGCGCGACAGCCAATATGCCGACCGGTTGGGCGACCGCCTGGATCGCGCAAGCCCGTTTGCCCAGCCCTTTCGCAACCGCTTCCGGCTGGGCCAGGCGTCGATCGGCAAAGCCTGGGACACGTTCGAGCTGCTCACCACGACCACGATCACCGGGCTGGATCTCGACGAGACGTTCGATGCAAGCGAGCCGGGCCAGGCCCCCAGCCTGTTCCGCCAGCGGGGGGAAACCCGGCTGATCGCCAACGAGACCCGGCTTTCGGGGATGACCGATGGCGGGCTCACCTGGCTGGTCGGCGGCCAGCTGCTCGGCAACCGCTACCGCATCCGCCGCGCGCGGGGAGAGCTCGCGCGCGTCTCGACGATTTCGGGGATCGAGAACCGGGTCGAGGAGGCAACCGGCTTTGCCGATCTCGCCCTGCCCCTGACCGGGCGGCTGGTTCTGATGGCGGGCGGACGGCTGACCCATGCGCGGCTTTCGGGCGAGGCGCTCGAACAGCCGCTGACGCTCGAGGCCTTCCGCTTAGCGCGCAGCCGCAGCCAGACCGCGTTCCTGCCGAGCGCGGGGCTGCGCTATCGCTTTTCCGACGCGCTGTCGGGCCATGTCCGCTATCAGGAGGGCTTCCGTCCCGGCGGCATCAGCGTGCGCGACGATATGATCCGGCGCTTCCTGCCCGACAATGTCTCGGCGATCGAGGCCGGGCTGGCGCTGAACAGCGGCAATTTCAGCGCCGATGCGACCTTCGCGCACACCCGCTGGCGAAACATCCAGGCCGATCTGATCGACAGCGACGGATTGCCGACGACCGAGAATATCGGCAACGGGCGCATTATCACGCTCGACGCCAATATGGCATGGCAGCCATTGCCTGGCTTCACCATCGAGGCATCGGGCGTGTGGGCCGACAGCCGCCTGACCCAGCCCTCGGCGCGCATCTTCCTTGTGACCGCCCAGCGTGGCAGCGCCGTCGGCACGGCCGTGCCCGAGGGTGCCGTTATTGTCGACAGCGACGACCTGCCCAATGTCGCGCGCCTCTCGGGGCGATTGGGCGCGAGCTGGAAGACCGAGACCCGGGCAGGCGAGACGCTCACCCTGGGCGGATCGCTGCGCTATGTCGGCAGCTCGCGGCTGGGCATCGGCCCTGTCCTGGGCGTGCGCCAGGGCGATGTGCTCGACACCAGCCTTTCAGCGGAGCTGGCGTGGCAAGGGCGCTCGTTCTGGATCCGCGCGTCGAACCTGCTCGACAGCCGCGGCAACCGCTTTGCCATGGGATCGCCGTTCACACTCGCGCAGGGCGATCAGATCACGCCCTTGCGGCCACGCACCATCGCCATCGGCGCCGATTTCTCGTTCTGAAATCCGGATGCTTACAAATATTGCTACTGACTGACATTTGCATTGCGGGTTTCGCGTCCCGGCATCGTCTGAGGGAGAGAACACACTCCCCGCTTCCGAAACGCTGAAAGGACGATCATGCGCCTCTTGCTGGCCTGCACCTGTTTGACTCCCGTTGCCCTGCTCCTCCCTCTGCAAGGCGCCCTTGCCGAGACCACGGTCACCACCGCGCGCACCACCCCGATCGCCACCGGCAGCGCCAACAATGGTGGCGCGGACAGCATCAAGATTACTTCTGCCGGGTCGATCAAGCCGACATCGGGCGTCGCGGTGACGATTAATTCCAACCATGCGGTGATCAACGAAGGCACCATCCAGCTGACCGATGCCAACAATGCGGCGGGCATCATCGCCAATGCCGGGGTGACCGCCAATATCACCAACAGCGGCACGATCACGCTCGACGAGACCTACAAGGCCACCGACAGCGACAAGGACGGCGATCTCGACGGGCCGCTGGCGCAGGGGCAGAACCGCTTCGGCATCCGCACGCTCGGCGCACTCACCGGATCGGTGGTCAACACCGGCAGCATCACCGTGGGAGGCAATGCGAGCGCAGGCATCAGCCTGGAAGGACCGCTCACTGGATCGCTGACGCACAGCGGCGCAATCACGGTGGTGGGCGACAACAGCACCGGCATCCGCGCCGGCGCGGTCACCGGCAATGTCGCGCTGACGGGCGGCGTATCGGCAACGGGAGCCAATGCGGTCGCGATCGATCTTGCCGGTCCGATCGGAGGCGCGCTCACCATCCAGGGGGCGGTGACCGCCACCGGCTATCGCAGCACCACGGCGCCTGCCGATACCAGCAAGCTCGATGCCGACGATCTGCTCCAGGGCGGCCCGGCGCTGCGCATCGCGGGATCGGTCGCAGGCGGCATCCTGTTCGACGTTCCGCCCAAGGACCTGAAGCCCGACGACAAGGACGAGGACAAGGATGGCGTCGAGGATGCGAAGGAGGGCAGCGCGAGCGTGATCTCCTATGGGTCCGCGCCTGCCGTCCGGATCGGATCAGCGACGCAGGAAGTCGCCATCGGCGCGGTCGCGGGCACTGCCGCAGCGGGCCATGGCATCGTCAACAACGGACGGATCGAGGGCAATGGCGTCTACAAGGACGTCGCTGCGACCGGCATGGCGATCGGCGGACTGGGCCAGAAGACCATGATCGCGGGCGGCATCCTCAACAACGGCACGATCGCGGCCAAGTCTAATGGCGGCAATGCCACCGCGCTGCATATCGGTGCGCAGGCGAGCGTTCCCGCGCTGCAGAACAGCGGCACGATCGAGGCGACCGGCGGCTCTGCCGCGACCACCCAGGCGCGCGCGCTGGTCATCGAGAGCACCGGATCGATGGCGCGGCTGACCAATAGCGGCCGCATCGCCGCCACCGCCGCCACCGACGGCGCGGCAGCGGCGATCATCGATCTGTCGGGCACGCTGGCGACACTCGACAATAGCGGCACGATTGCCGCGACCGCCGCCAAGCCCGGCGAAGGCAAGGCGGTGGCCATCGACCTTTCGGCAAATGCCAGCGGCGTGACCATCCGGCAGACGGCGGCGAGCGCGGGTGCCAAGCCGTCAATCACCGGCGACATTCGCCTTGGGGCGGGCAGTGATCTGATCGATATTTCCGCAGGCACCGTCACCGGCGCGATGCGCTTCGGCAATGGCAACAACCGGCTGCTCGCCAGCGGCGACGCCGCGCTGGCCGGCAATGCGACGTTCGGCAGCGGCGGGGACACCGTCCAGCTTGCGGGCAAGGCGAGCCTGGTCGGCGCGCTCGATCTGGGCGGAGGCGCGGACACGCTCTCGCTCGGCGGCACTTCGCTGTTCCGTGGCACGCTGGCCAATGCCAGCCAGGCCGCGGTCACGATCGCAGGCGGCACGCTGCAGCTGACCGCGCCCACCACTGTGTCGCTGGCGTCGCTGGCGGTGAGCGACAAGGGCACGCTGGGCGTATCAATCGACGGCAAGACCGGCACCGCAACGCGCATCGTGGTGGCGGGCAGCGCGACCATTGCCACAGGATCGAAGCTCGCGGTCACCCTTACCAGCATCGGCAAGTCGGCGGGCACGTACCAGATTCTCAGCGCAGGCCAGCTGACCGGCAGCGGCAATCTGACGAGCGCCGATGTCGTGCTTCCCTATCTGTTCACCTCGACGGTGACCGGCAGCGACACGGCAGGTACCGTGAGCATCGCGATCAAGCCCAAGGCGGCCAGCGAGCTTGCCTTCACGCGGTCGCAGGCGCGCGCCTATGATGCGGTGTTCAAGGCGGTCGACAGCGACGCCGATGTCGCTGCGAGCCTGCTTGCCACCACCACCGCAGAGCAGGCGCGGGCGGTGATGCAGCAGATGCTGCCCGACCATGCCGGCGGCACCTTCGCGACGGTAACCCAGGGCTCGCGCGCCACCGCGCGCTTCCTCACCGATCCGGCTGCTGCCTATAGCGATCAGGGCAATTGGGGCTTCTGGCTGCAGCAGACCGTCTGGGGCAGCGACAAGGACCGCGGCCAGACCGCATCGTTCGACACCTCAGGCTGGGGTGCGACCGGCGGGGCAGAACTCAAGGCGGGCGATTTCGGCGCCATCGGCCTGTCGATCGCCTATCTCAACGGGCGAAACGACAACAAGCAGACCGGCGGCGAAATCCGCGCGAACCAGTATGAGCTCGCGGCACATTGGCGCGGGCAATGGGGCCCGGTGCGCGCTTTCGTGCGCGGGTCGGCCGCCAAGATTGACTTCGGCGGAACGCGCCGCTTCGCGCAGATGCTGAATGGCAAGCTGGTCGAGCGCAGCGCCGAGGGCGATTGGTCGGGCGATCTCTACAGCGCGTCGGCTGGGCTCGGCTATGAGGCACGCATCGGCAAGCGCCTGATCCTGCGGCCAACGGCGGTGATCGACTATCACAAGCTGGACGAGAATGGCTATGCGGAGACCGGCGGCGGCAATGCGTTCAACCTGATCGTGGACAAGCGCAGCAGCGACGAGCTAGCAGTCAACGGCACGCTGGTGGCGGGATATGAGTTCGGTAGCCTGCGACCTGACGATGTCTGGATCCGTGCCGAGATCGAAGGCGGTCGCCGCCAGATCATCGGCGGTTCGCTCGGCGAGACCACCGCCCGCTTCAAGGACGGTGCGGCCTTCACGCTGCTGCCCGACGCGCGGAGCGATGGCTGGATCGGCTGGCTGCGGCTGGTCGGCGGGCAGCAGGGCTTTGCGCTCGCCGGGGAAGTCGGCGCCGAAGAGCAGTTCGGCAATCTCGCGCTCAACGCCCGCGTTTCGCTCAGGATCGGTTTCTGACCGCGCTGTTCGACCCCGGCCTCCATGCACGCCGGGCCGGGGCCGAACCGTTTCGACAGCACGACAGGCTTGGCGCGATGCATCAGCGATGAAAACTCAATTGACTCCTGGCATATTTATTTTACCATTCGTCAAACATCCTTCGCGATGGGAAACAGAGAGGATCATTGCCGGTCATGAGCCAAGCCGTCGTTGTCACCTGCGCCATCACTGGCTCGCACCAGGATTACCACAAGCACCCTGATTATCCGATCACCCCGGCGCAGATTGCGCGCGATTGCATCGCGGCATCGAAGGCGGGCGCAGCGGTCGCGCATGTCCACGCGCGCGATCCCGAAACCGGCTGGCCGTCAATGGATACCGGACTGTATCGAGAGATCATCGACCGGGTGCGCAGCGCGGACTGCGACATCATCCTCAACCTGACGGCGGGCGAAGGCGCGGTGTTCGAACCGCGCCCGGACGACCCCAATCGCAATACCGACCGCGGCAATCTCGCTTCGCCTGCCGCACGCGTGGCGCATATCGAGGCGTTGCAGCCCGAAATCTGCACGATCGATGTTGCCACGATGAACTTCGGCGAATTCGCCTTCATCAACATGGCTCGCGACCTTCGCGTGATGGCCGATCGGATGATCGCGGCGGGGACCCAGCCCGAGATCGAAGTGTTCGATATCGGCCATGTCGTGCTTGCCAATCGCCTGATCGAAGAGGGCCATCTGCGCGCGCCGTTCCTGTTCCAGCTGTGCCTTGGCATTGCCTATGGCGCGCCTGCGACGCCGCAGGCCATGGCGCTGATGGCATCGATGCTGCCCGAAGGCGCGGTGTGGAGCGCGTTCGGCGTCGGCCCCAAGGAGTTCGACATCGTGGCCAATGCGGTGACGATGGGCGGAAATGTCCGGGTCGGTCTGGAAGACAACATGTATCTGTCGCGCGGCCGGTTCGCGACCAATGCCGAGCTGGTCGACCGCGCGGTGAACATCGTCGGCATGCTCAACCGCAATGTCGCCACGGCCGACCAGGCGCGCGAGATCATGGGCATCAATGCGCGGCGTGGAGGATTGGCGAACGCGGCCTGAAGTCGCCCATAAGCGCATTCGGGGCGACTATGCGTTGTGCTTCCCGGCCGACGGCGAGCTCAGGATCGCCGTCACGTAGCGCGGGAGCGGGGACGCGCGCATTTCGCGCATCATCCTTACCGCAACTTGACCACCCGCCCCTGGGCCTTGCATCATTTGGCGCATCCCGCCGAGAAAGGCATGAAATGCCCCTGCGCTTGAGTATCAATGCCGTCACCAGCGCCGAGCGTCAGCGCGTGATCGACGCGATCGCCGCTGCCGTCAGCGAACTCGGCGGCTGGATCGATGACGTGCACCTATTCTCGAATATCTCGGTGGCAATTCGCAGCTTCCTGCCGCCGGACCGGGTCCAGCCATTTGGCGAGCGACTGGCGGTGCTGGGGCTGAAACTGTCCGACTCCGCCCAGCGCGACCTCTCCGCATTCGCCGCCGCGCCGGGCTCGGCTGAGGAGGTGCTCTGTACCGTCCAGATCACCTTCTTCCACAGCGAGCCCGATCTCAGGCGGCCGGTTCCCAGCGTCCCGGGCTGAGCGCGGCTATCGCGCCAGCGCTCAGTAGCGGACGCTGAACTCGATCCCATAGGTGCGCGGCGCGGCATAAAAGGCTCCGGCGATGCCGTTGGGGCCTTCGTTGACCGTTTCGAAATAGGCCTTGTCCCCCAGATTGCGGCCATAGAGCGCCAGGCTCCACGCGCCTTCGTCCGGCGCAATCGTGAGGCGCGCATTCCATAGCGAGAAGGCGCGCTGCGCGGTGAGATCGCGTTCGAACTCGCTGAAGAACATCTTGCTGCGGTGCACGAACTCCACCCTGGGCGTTACGGTGACGGTGCCGACCTCAGCCGCATATTGCGCAGCGAGATTGATCGTGTGCCTTGGCGAACGCGGCAGCGTGTTGCCATCGAGCACGATCGTCGGCGGCGCGAGTGCGTTCTGGAAGCTGTCAGTATTGGTGAACCGGTCATAGGTCGCGTCGAGATAGGCATAGGAAGCACTCAGCTCCAGCGCGGGAACCGGCTGCGCCAGCAGCTCGGCCTCGAACCCCTTGACCGTCGCCGCAGCCGCATTCTGGAACCCGGCGGAAAGGCCGCCATTGCCGGTCGAGATCACGCCGAAGGCCTGCAGGTCGGTATAGTCGTAGTAGAAGCCGACCAGGTTGAACTGGGCGCGATTGTCGAAGGCACGCGCCTTCAGCCCCGCTTCATAGGCCCAGATGAACTCGGGTCGCACCGGTCTCTGGCCGAAGGTCAGGTTGGAGTTGCCGGGCTTGAAGCCGCGCGTGACCGATGCATAGATCATCGTGCGATCGGCCAGGTCATATTCAAGCGCCAGCTTGGGAGTGAAGGCATCCCAGCTGTTGTCGACCGTGGCGATGCCACCGATCGGTATCACGCCCAATATCCCGCCGATATCGAACAGCGAGCTGTCATCCAGCCCCTGCCCTTCCTTTTCGTCCCGCGTGTAGCGTGCGCCTGCGACGACGCGGAATCGGTCGGTCAGCGAATAGGTCGCCTGGCCGAACACCGCATAGGACGTGCTGCGGATGTCCTGAGTGAGCGTCTGGCGGAACTGGATGGGGCCGGTCGAAAAGCCGGGGAACAGCTGGAAACTTTCTGCGGTGATCGTCCGCAGGTCGTAATTGCCGATGGCGTGCTCGCGATAATAATAGGCCCCGACCACCCATTTGAGCCGCCCCTGATCGTCGCTGAGCAGCTGGATTTCCTGGCTGAACTGGTTGGCGGTCTCGTTCGTCCGCGTGAACGAGCGCGGATCGCTCGAAGCACTGAGCGAGTTGAGCGCGCGCCAGCTGTTCTCGCGATAGCCGGTGATCGTGCGTAGCGTCAGCTCGCCGATGGGAATTTCCATGTTGTACGTGAGCCCCCAGGATTCTCGGTCGGAGCGATTGGGCACGCCTTGTGCCACCCGGTCGGGATCGGTGGTGAAGATGGTGCCGGGAGGCGCACTGGGCGAGACCGACCTTGCCCCCAGGAAATTCTGCGGCAGCTGCCCTGCTGAGGTGAAGGTCTGGTAATCGGCGATCAGGCGCAGCACCAGATCGGAGCCATCGGGCTGATATTGCAGCGTCCCGCGAATGCCGTTCAGCTCCTCGCCCGGAATGTGCGGTCCGTTCGCGACGATGTTTCGGCGATAGGGATCGTGCTTGTCGACGATTCCGGCGACGCGCGCGGAAAAGCCGCCGCCCAGCCCGCCGCTGGCAAAGGCCTCGAGCTTGATGCGGTCGTAATTGCCATAGCCCATGATAGCGCCGACCGAGAGATCCTGGGTCGGCCTGGCCGAATTGATGTTGATGGCGCCACCGGTGGCATTGCGTCCGTAAAGCGTGCCCTGCGGACCGCGCAGAACCTCGACGCTTTCAAGGTCGTAATAGGCCTGCACCGCCGAGGCGCGGCCGATATAGACCGAATCGATATTGGTCGCGACGCCCGATTCCACCGCGGATCCGGGCTGTGATGTTCCCACCCCGCGCAAGGTGGTGAAGGCAGCGCCGTTCTGGCTGAACACCAGCCCCGGCGCATAAAATTGCAGATCGGCCACCGTCGCGATGCCGCTGCGCGCCAGATCCTCGGCATCGATCTTGGTGACGGCGAGCGAGACCTTCTGCGAATCCTCGGCGCGGCGATTGGCGGTCACCACGATTTCCTTGAGGCCGCCATCACCGGCTTCCTGACTATCGCGCGGCGCCGGCTCCTGCGCCTGGGCCTGGGCCTGCCCCGACGTCGCCAGCGCGACCAGACACGCCCCTGCCAGCCAATATGCTGCCTTGGAAATCCGCATAGCCCTCTCCCCTCACATTGCATGCGCCGCTTGCTGCACCGCTGCGTTTTGCGAAGGTCTAACGGGTTATCGCCCCATCGGTCAATACTACTTGACGCTTGGCAAGCAAATTATTTTGCCCATCAGGCAGCAGCAAATCCGGCGGCCAGACGGCGCTCTAACGCTTGCTAGAGCGAGCGGGCGATCATCAGTTTCATGATCTCGTTGGTGCCGCCGTAGATTTTCTGGATGCGGCTGTCGCGGTACATCCGGGCGATCGGATATTCGAGCATATAGCCATAGCCGCCATGCAGTTGCAGGCATTCGTCGACGATGCGGCACTGCGCCTCGCTCACCCAGTATTTCGCCATGGACGCGGTCGCGGCATCGAGCCGGCCCTGCAGATGCCGCACGATGCAATGCTCGACAAACACCTTGGCAACGGTTGCCTCGGTCTTGCATTCGGCAAGCTTGAACTGGGTGTTCTGGAACTCGCCGATCGGTTTGCCGAACGCGGTTCGATCACGGGTATAGGCGATGGTTTCCTTAAGCGCGCGGTCGATCGTCCCCAAGCCCTGGATGGCGATCAGCAGACGCTCCTGCGGCAGCTTGTCCATCAGTTGATAGAAGCCCTGCCCCTCGCGTTCGCCCAGCAGATTGGCGGCAGGCACGGCGACTTTGTCGAAGAACAGCTCGGACGTATCGGCCGCTTCGAGCCCCAGCTTGTCGAGATTGCGACCGCGCCGGAAGCCCTCGACCCGGTCTGTTTCCACCACCAGCAGCGAGATGCCCCCTGCCCTTGCGCCCGGATCCGTCTTGCAGACCACGACGATCAGATTGGCGGTCTGCCCGCTGCTGATGAAAGTCTTCTGGCCGTTGAGAATGTAATGGTCGCCTTGTCGGATCGCGGTGGTCGCGATGGCTTGCAGGTCCGATCCCGCGCCCGGCTCGGTCATCGCGATCGCGGTCAGCAGGTCGCCCGAAACCAGCCCGGGCAGCCATCGCCGTTTCTGTTCGGCGGTCGCGTAATCGATCAGATAGGGCGCCACCATGGCATTGTGCAGCGGCAGCGCAAAGGCATCGAGTCCGTGGAGATAGATCTCATAGGCCAGCAGCGCCTCGTAGCGAAAATCGGCACCCAGCCCGCCATGGTCCGGATCGACCGACAGGCCAAGCAGGCCAGCCTCTGCCGCGGCCCTCCAGAAGCTGCGGGGGATCAACCCCGCCTCGCGCCACTCTTCCATTGCGGCCGATGAAGCATGGCGCGCCAGGAACCGGCGGACCGTTGCCCGCATCTGTTCGAGTTCGCCATCCAGCTCCGAAAAATCCATACCGCCTCCCGCCTGTCGGACAGATTGACGATCTTATGAATCTTTTTACCCTGCGTCAAATATTGGCGATCGCATGGAAATCATCGTCAATACCGATCACCAAGTCCCTTGCTTGCCGGTAATTTTCATTGCTCGCCTGCCGCGAACGTGTCACCAAGCCGACAAGACACCGGTAGACTGGGGACTTTGCAGCGTGGACGCATATATCAAGGGTTGGGAAGCAGCAGATCAGGAGCGCGCGCAATCGCGAGCGCGGCAGCGCGATCTGAAGCTGCAGACCCTTGTCCGGCTGGCATCGGTGATGCTCAACAAATCCGGCTATGAGGGGCTCTCGCTCGCCGAGATCGCCAATGTCCTCGGCATCACTAAGCAGGCGCTCTATTATTACACCAAGAGCAAGGAAGACCTGCTCTTCAAATGCTATACCCGCGCGCTCGACCTGGCCGAACAGGCCTATGACCATAGCGATGCCCAGGGCGGAACCGGGTTCGACAAGATCGCGAGCTTCGTACGCTTTCACCTCAACCCGGACGCCGAACCCTATGCCATTCTCGACAATTTGGGTGCGCTGACCGAAGAGCACCGCCAGGCGATCAGCGGTCGCGCCAAGGCGCTGGAACAGCGGATGCGCGGCTTCATCCGCGAAGGTGTGGAAGACGGCAGCATCAACCCGATCGATCCGAAATTCGCCGAATTCTGGATCCTCGGCTCGCTGTCGTGGATGCCCAAATGGTTCAAGCCCGACGGCGAGGTCTCCGCGACCGAAGTGGCCGATTCCTTCATCCAGCTGATCGGCGACGGGCTGCGGCCGCGCTAAACCTTCAGCAAACCGCCCCGGCAGCCCGCATCGCGGCGATCGCGCCCTGGTCATAGCCAAGTTCGGTGAGGATCGCTTCGGTCGAGGCCTCATCCGCCATCATTTGCTCGGAAGTGCGCGCGGGCGTCGTGCCGATGCGTGGCGATGGCGCCGGTTGCAGCCCATCCGCGCCTCCAAACACGCGACGCGCGCGGTTGTGCGGGTGATACACAGCCTCTTCCAGCGACAGCACGGGCGTCACACAGGCATCGCTGCCATCGAACAGCGCGCACCATTCGTCGCGCGTGCGACCGATCAGCACCTCGGCCAGGCGCTGCTTCTGCGCCGGCCAGTCCGATCGGCTGTGCTGCCGGGCAAAGAGTGGATCGTCGGCAAGCCCCGTGCGCTCGAGCAGTTGCGCATAGAATTGCGGTTCGACCGCACCCACCGCGAGATATTTGCCGTCGCGTGTTTCATAGGTGTCGTAAAAGGGCGCACCGCCATCGATCAGATTGGATTCGCGGCGGTTCGACCACTGGCCCTGGGCGAAAAGCGAATAGATCATCGTCATCAGTGTGGCGCTGCCGTCTACCATCGCGCAATCGATGACCTGCCCCCTGCCCGTCCGTGCTGCCGCATACAGCGCCGCCAGCAGGCCGAAGGCGAGCATCAGGCCGCCACCACCGAAATCGCCGATCAGATTGAGCGGGGGGACCGGACGCGCGCCGCGCCGACCGATCGCATGCAGCGCGCCCGATAACGCGACATAATTGATGTCGTGCCCCGCCGTCGAGGCCAAAGGCCCGTCCTGGCCCCATCCCGTCATGCGGCCATAGACCAGACGCGGGTTGTCACGCATCAGCTCGTCCGGTCCCAGCCCAATCCGCTCCATTACTCCCGGCCTGAAACCCTCGATCAGCGCATCGCTCCGTCGGCACAGCGCTTTTGCGACGTCCAGGCCATCGGGCGACTTGAGATCGATGGCGATGCTGCGGCGCGACCGGAGCAGGAAATCGCGCTCGTCCGACCCCGCGATGGCGGCCTGGCCGGGGCGGCTGATGCGGATCACCTCCGCGCCATGGTCTGCCAGCATCATCGCGCAGAAAGGCGCAGGGCCGATCCCGGCGAATTCGACGACGCGAAGCCCCTGCAATGACCCGGTCACGCGCGAACTGCCGGATCAGCGCGTGCGGTCGAGCGCGGCGAAATAATCGTGAATCCCCTCGCGCAAGCTATCGGGAAGGCCGGTGGGATCGACGGGAATGCCGTGGATGTTGCGCCAGTGGCTGTGGCACAGCTGGTGGATCGAGAAGGATTGCAGCATCGCCGTGCGGCGTCCGCAGGCATCCTGGCTCTGGTTCAGCGCCTCCTTCGCCATCTTGAGCGCGAAGCTCGATTTGAGCGCGATGCGTTCGGCGAGCAGCCCCGTCTGCTCGGCCAAGGCATCATCAGCGAAGACCCGCGCGACCATGCCGATCGCGCGCGCGTCCTCGGCACCCAGCCAGTCCGAGGTGAACAGCCAGTCCTTGGCGCGGCGCACGCCCAGTTCGAACGGGTGCATGAAGAATTCCGAGCCGCACATGCCGAAGGCCAGCACCGGGTCCTGGAACTGCGTGCTTTCCCCGGCCACGATCAGATCGCATACCCAGGCGAGCATCAGGCCGCCAGCTATGCACTTGCCCTGCACCTGCGCGATCGTCGGCTTGGGAAGCGCGCGCCAGCGTTCGCAAAGGCCGAGATAGATTTCCCATTCGCGCGCCATCATGCCTTCCTGGCCGGGGGCACCGAAATCGGCCCAGAGCCCGACCAGCGGAAAATCCTCGGGCCGCTTGCCCGAATCCCCCTTCAGATCATGCCCGGACGAGAAGGTGTCGCCCGCCGCGTCGAGGATGATGACCCGCACGTCGCTGTCCTGCGCGGCGCGACGGAACGCATCATCGAGCGCATAGAGCATCGCCACGTCCTGCGCGTTCTTGCGCTCGGGGCGGTTGAGCGTGATGCGGACGACCCCGTTTGCGGGCGCGCCATACAGGACGGGATCGGTGCCCTCGCTCATCGCGGATCAGGCCGGCAGAGGCCGCTGGACAAGCTCCAGCACATTGCCATCGGGATCGCGGAAGCACACGAAGAACGGCGCCCTGGTCCCGTCGGGCAGCGTCCGATAGACCGGATCGGACAGGAAGCTCACCCCCATCTCGCGCAGCACGGCGATATCGGCTTCGAAATCGGTGGTGGACAGCGCGATCCGGACCATGCCCGGGTCGGTCAGCGTCAGCGGCGACGGCTCCTGGTTGCGCGGGCGGATCCACTCAAGCAGATCGAGCCGGGTCGCGCCATGGTCCGATCCCAAGCGGAGCAGCGCGCCCTTGACCCAGTGGTCGCCGACCGCCAGCCCTTCGCTCACCATCGGATTGCCCGCTTCGGGAAAGGGCATTTCCACGACAAAGCCGAGCTTCTGATAGAAGGCGAGCGATACGTCGAAATCGCGGCAGTTGATGTTGATATGGTACATGCTGGTAATGTGCATGGGTCAGGATCCTTTCGCGTGCGCACCGTTCAGCCCGCCCGCAAAGGCAAAGCGCATGACGGCGCAGACTTCCTCGAAGGCGATGCGCGCCTGGAGGATCTGAGAAAACATCGAGAAGAAGCCGTGGATCTGCCCGTCATGGTGGCGGTGGGTGACGGGAACGCCTTCGCTGCGGAGCCGGGCGACATAGGCAATGCCCTCGTCGCGCAGCGGGTCGAGCCCGGCGGTGATGACATAGGCAGGCGCGACGCCCGCGAGCGTCTCGGCCCGTAGCGGCGAGGCGCGGCGCGGCGGGCGCGCATCGCCGAAATACTGGCGCGATCCGAAACGGATGTCGCGCTTGGCCAGCATGTAGCGGAATTCGTTGAGCGACGGCGTTTCCGCCTCATGGTCGAGCAGCGGCTCGGCGAGCACCTGCATCAGCGGCTGTGGCACCCCTCCCTCGCGCGCTTCCAGACAGACCGAAGCTGCCAGCGTCGCGCCCGAGCTTTCGCCGTGCAGGATGATCCGCTGCGGATCACCGCCCCATTGGCCTGCATGCTCGGTCAGCCAGCGATAGACGGCAAGCGCATCGTCATAGGCTGCCGGATACGGGTGCTCGGGCGGCACGCGGTGCAATGGCACGACCACCAGACACCCTACCTGCATCGCCATCGCGGTTGGTGGCGGCCCGAGATGATCGAGCGAGGTCGCAACGAACGTCCCGCCCAGATAATGGACGATAACGGGCAGATTGCCTTTCGAATCCCATGGACGGAAAATCCGGCATTCGATGTCGCCGCCGGGCCCGGGGATCATCTTGCGCTCATCGACACAACCTTCGGGCACGGGCGCTGCCATCAGTGGTCCGTTGCGGTTATAGAGCGCGCGGATCTCCTCGAGGTTCAGCTCCGAATAGTCGCCGAACTGCGCTGCCAGCATGTCCAGGATCGGGCGCACCTCCGGATCGACATAGTGACTGTCAAACACCCATCTCTCCCCCAATTCAGCGCGGCTCCGCGCTTGATTGCCAATCGGTAAAACGTAGATTGCCGATCGTCAAACAAAATCGAATACGGGGAGTAAGATCCCGGCAGCAGCGTTACTGGCCAAGCCCGATCACGGCGCACGAGCCTTGCTGTCGTCAGAGAAAATAGCCGTCGTACCGCGCGCGCAGCTGCTTCTTGTCGATCTTGCCGGTGGCCGTCAGCGGGACCTCGGCAATCTCGATGGCGTCGGGCAACCACCAGCGCGCGACATGCTGCTGCAGCCAATCCATCACCGCCCTGCGGTCTATTTCCACGCCATCGTGCGGTTCGATCACCAGCAGCGGCCGCTCGTTCCATTTGGGGTGTGCCAGTCCCACCACCGCAGCCACCTTGACGCCCGGTGCCCCCGCCGCGGCGTTTTCCAGGTCGATCGAGCTGATCCATTCGCCGCCGGACTTGATCACGTCCTTGGCGCGGTCGGTGATCCGCATGAACCCGTCCCGGTCGAGCGTGGCGACATCGCCGGTGTCGAACCAGCCCTCGCCATCAACCGCAGACTTGTCCGCCCCGAAATAGCGCTCGACGACCCAGGGACCGCGCACCAGCAGCGCGCCCGACGTTTCACCGTCGGGTGGCACGGCGTTCCCGCTGTCGTCGACGATCTTCAGCTCGATCCCGAATTGCAGCCGGCCCTGACGTGTCCAGATCGTCTCCCACATCGCATCCTCGCCCTGCTCGGCCAACTGGGGCGTCGGGGTCGCCACCACGCCCAGCGGGCAGGTTTCGGTCATGCCCCAGATCTGCAGCACATCGACCTGATGCTTGTGGCGAAAGGCCTCGGCCATCGATATCGGCACTGCGGAGCCGCCGATGACCACGCGCTTCAGGCTGGTGGGGCTTTGCTGCGTGCGATCGAGCCAGTCGAGATAGGCGGTCCAGATGGTGGGAACGCCGCCGGTAAAGGTGACGTTCTCGCCGGCGATCAGCTCGTGCAGCGAGGCAGGGTCCATCTTCTCGGCGGGCAGCACGAAGCTAGCGCCTGCCATGGCCGCCACGAACGGCAGGCCCCAGGCCGTGGCGTGATAGAGCGACGAACAGGGCATCACGACATCGAACGCGCTGAGCCCGAAGGCGGATGGTAACCCCGCCGCCATGGCGTGGAGCACGATCGCGCGATGGCTGTAAAGCACGCCCTTGGGATCGCCAGTGGTGCCCGAAGTATAGCAGAGGATGGCCCCGGCATTTTCGTCGAACTGCGGCCAGGCCAGATCGTCGGAAGCGCTGGCGATTAATGCCTCATAATGCAGCCCCGGCGCGTTCGAGGAAAGCGCGACGAACTGCTCCACCCGCGGCAAACGGTCGCGGATGTCCGCGACCAGGCTCTCAAAACTGCTGTCATAGAACAGGACGCGGCTTGCGGCATGGTTGATGGTATAGACCAGCTGATCGACGTGCAGCCTGGGATTGGCAGTATGCAGCACCGCCCCGATGCCCGGCACCGCGAAGAACAGCTCCATGTGACGATGCGTGTTCCAGCCGAGCGAGGAAACGCGATCGCCCGAGGCAATTCCCATCGCCTGAAGCGCCCGGGCCATCTGCCGGGCGCGGCGCACCATCGCGGCGTAATCATAGCGCCACAACGGTTCGTCGGGCAGCCTGGAGATGATCGCACGCGCCCCGTGCGCGCGTTCGGCATGCTCGGCGATCGAAGCGACCATCAGCGGCCTTGGCTGCATCAAACCTGAAATCAATTCTCGCGCCTTTCTGAATGTTGCCGTGCCGATCGCGGGTTCGAACGGCTCCGTTAGCAAGTGGCATCTGTACAGCCTCGGTCAGGGCCCGGCTGGACCCGGCCTTTTCGGTCATGCCGGCCTATAGGCATCCGTCTCGACAGCTCAGAGGCTAGGGAGTGCGCTTGACGACTGTCAAGCCGAATTTGCCCAGCGCCCGCCAATGAAGGATCGACCGTTCAAGTCGCGTTTCGGCGCTGCTGTTTTTCCAGAATCGCACGCTCGGCCTCGTCCAGCGCGGCGGTATCCGCCAGCACCGCGCCGCGCTGCCCCATCGGCCTGTCGGGGCCCACCGTGGAATCGCGAAAGGTCTGCCGCTCGGTCTCGGCATTGATTTCCGCGCCGATCAGCACCGCATAGGCAGACAGGAACAGCCACATTAGGAAGATAACGATCGCGGCGAGCGAGCCATAGGTAGCGTTGTAATCGCTTAGGTTCGCGGCATAGAAGCCGAAGCCCAGCGTGATGGCCAGCCACAGCACCGTCGATGCCACCGACCCCAGCGACAGCCAGCGCCATTTGGCTGCGCGCCGGTCGGGCGCATAGCGAAAGAAGATGGCGAAGGTTGCGCTGACCAGCAACGCGGCGACCGCCCAGGTAAGCACCTGGATCAACAGCAATGCCCCGCCCCCCAGAAACGGAGCCAGAAAGTTGCGAATATAGCCGAACAGCGAAATGGCGATCAGCCCGATCACGGCAACGGCCGCCATGCCCAGGGTGATGAGCACAGCGACGCCTGTGGTGCGCAGGAACCCCCTGGTTTCGTGCTCCTCGTAGATGATGTTGAGCGCCCCCATGATCGCGGTCGCTGCGCGCATCGCGCCATAGGTCGACAGGAGCAGCGCCAGCACCAGCCCCAGCCCCTGCCGGGTCGCGCTGGTGGTCACGATCTGGATCAACTGTTCGCGCAGGATGACAAGCACTTCAGGCGGCACGACATCGACCAGCAGGTCGAGGCTCGCCGCGACGGTCGAGGGATCGGCGATCAGGCCATAAAGCAGCACCACCACCGCGATCAGCGGGACGAAGGCGAGAAAGGCGAAAAACGCGACGCCTGCAGCGAGCAGCGAAAGATTGTGCACGCCGTTCATGAGATAGACGCGCTTCATTATAGCGAACCAAGCGCTGCGCGGCATCTGCAAGGGGGAATCGGACAGTGCACCAGGCACCCGTTGCGCCATGGCCTCGACGTCATCGCCTGACTGGTGCGCCATGGTCGCTCGGTCGGCCGGGGTGGAAGCCATAATCAGTCAGCCGAGACTGCAGCGGGCATAGCTGCACTCTGCGACTGGTCCATTTCGGCAGCAGCCTGTTCAGCCTCGCGCGCCGCATCGAGCTGCGCCTTGGTCTCTGCCTCGATCTTGCGCGCCTTGGCGCTCAATTCGCGCGATTGCCGCTCGAACTTCTCGTCGAAACTCGGCTCGCGCTGACAGGCCGAGACCAGCGCCAGGCTTGCCACCGCTGCAAGAGTGAGGCGGACGCGCATCAATAATCCTTCCGATACTGCACATTGACGTTCGACCCGCCGAAACTGCCGACCTGGCTAAGCACCGACAAGGCCTTGCTCAGGCTGATCTCGATCTGCGTCGCGGTAAAGCCGCGCGTGTCGGTGATGATTTCGACATAGACGTCGTTCGAGATATACTGGCCGACGGCGAGCGACGTGCCGCGTCCCGTCTCCTCATCCGCGCCCAGGATCCGCAGCCGGTCCACGCCCGACGCCGATTGCAGCACGCCCAACGGATTGAGCCCGCCGCTGCCCCCGCGCAGGCTGTTGAGCGAGGCCGCCAGCTGCACCGCCTGGATCGGGGTGAGCTCGCCGATCGAGTTGCCGAACAGGATGCGCGCCATCACCTCGTCCTGCGGCAGCGATGGCGTCGACGAGAAGGCGATGTCCGGGTTCTCTCCGGTACCTGACACGACGATGTTCACCGTCACGTCGCCCGCCTCGCCGCTCGCGCGGAGGTTGAGCTCGGGGTTGGTCGCGCTGCCGCCGTTGAAGCGCAGCCGGCCTTCTTCCAGGTCGAACGAACGCCCGGCAAAGCCCAGAGTGCCGCGCACCAGGTCGATCCCGCCCGTAATGCGCGGATTGCCCGTTGTGCCGGTGATCCGGATATCGGCCGCCCATTCGGAATCGAGTCCCATGCCCGAGACATAGATCTGGTTGTCGGCGACCACCTTCACATCGAGCTTCCAGTTGCTGGGCACGCCTGAGATCGGTTCGGGATCGCCCGTGATCCGCGCGCGCCCGAGCGCCGGCTTGCGCCGAACACCGGTGAGCTTCGCGACCCGCGCCGAGCCCTGGCGGACGATGCGATAGCGCGTCTCGGGCAGGCTGATCGTGCCCGAGATGACCGCGCCCTGCGCGGCGCTGTTGATGATGCGGAGTTGGCCGGTGGCGGTTGCCGCGAGATCGTTCCCCTGCGCGAGGCGCGCCTTGTCGAGATCGAGCGCGAGCTGGACCGGGAAGCCCTGGGCCGAACTCAGCGAGACAAAGCCTTCGCCGCGGATTGTGCCCTCGCCGGCGCGCGCGGTCAGCTCCTCGACCTGCAGCCGGTCGCCGGTGAAGCTGCCGCGCAGCCGCATGTTGGTCAGCCGCGTGCCATATTGCTCGTTCTCGTAGGTCAGGCTATTCGCCCGCACGATACCCCGCAGCTGCGGCTGCTGGACACGTCCGGTGAAATCGGCCGCCACCCCGATCGGCCCGGTCAGGCTCTGGTCGGGCAAGGCCGCGAGCGAGAAGAGCGTGTCGGCAGGGCCATTATAGCGCAGGCCTCCGCTCAATGGGGCAGCGAGCAGCCGCGTCGTCCAGCTCCCGGCGCCCGGTGGCAGCGGATTGAGCCTGACCTGCATCCGCCCGATGATCGCACCGCGCCGCCGGATGATCGCATTGGCCGAGCCGCCATCGGGCTGCAGGCGCCCGACCACGCTCATGTCCACCGGTTGCGACACCGATGCCAGGCTGGTGCGGGTGAAGTCCTCGATGCGCAGGCGTGCGTCTGCCGAGGGGAAGCTGGTCGCGCTCGCCTGAGCGAAATCGAGGCTGCCCGATGCGGTTCCGCCCAGGCCCAGGCCGGGCATGATCGGGTTGATCAGCGCGAGATCGACATCGCTCAGCCGCGCCTCGACATTCATGCCCGCGCCATAGCTGCCGGCAAGCTGGATGGTGCCGCGCGACAGGTCGATGGTCGTCGGCATGAGCCGATATTGCGCGTTCTGCGGGAGGATACGGGCGGGGTTGCGGGTCTTGAAATCGATGCCGTTGGCGCGCCCATCGAGCGCGATCCGCCAGAGGTCCGGCTGCAAGGCGGCGTTGGCGGCGATGCGGAACGGAAAGCCGTTGCGCCCTTCGGCCATGACCCGGGCGCTTCCCCGGCCGCCGCGATAGTCCACCTTGGCGCGCGCGGCGACGATCTGCAGCTGGTTCATCCGGGCACCGGCGATCTGGATGTCCGCGACGACCTGCGGGGTCTCGGCCAGGACCATGTCGGCCGAGACAATCGCGCGGCCGATAACCAGTCCTGCCGGCCCAGGCAGCCGCGCGTCGCGCGCCGTCAGCGCCAGCACCGCGCGCTGATAGGCACCAGTGGCAGATAGGCTGACATTGCCCGAGACGCCTGCGCCATCGGCAGCCAATTCGCCTGCAAACGGTCCGGCGGAGGTCTGGCGCACGCGCCCGGTGATGCCGATATCGGCAAAGCGGGTGCCTGGGTTGACCGCGATCTCGAGCGGGCCTCGGTTCGTGAAGATGTCGACATCTGCGGTGAATGGACCGTAATCGGTGTCGCCCGATCCCTCGACCACATAGCTCTCGCCATTGCCGCGCAAGGTCGCGACGACATTCGACATGCCGACGCCGAGGCCGGGCCGTGCCGCCCTGACGGTCGCGACGGGGCGGGTTACCGTGCCGGTCACCGCGACGGCGAGCGGCCCGTATTGGTTGGAGCTGCCACTGGCATTGAAGCGGATTTGGCCATCCGCGCCATAGGACCCGCTGCCCTGCGACAGGCGGAATGCGGGCGCTGCGACGGTCAGACGCGTCACGCGGCCGATGCCATCGCTGCCATAGCTGACATTGGCGTTAATCAGCGAATTGCCGCCGAGAAACTCGCGCAGCCCATCGTTGAAGATCTGGCTCGAGCGCGCGCGAACGGTGCCCGCGAGACGGAATCCACCATTGCCCGTCGTCTCGAGGTCGATATCGGTCGCGACATTGAAGACGCCGACGCTCTCGATCCGATAGCCGTTGACGCGGCCGTTCAGCGCGCCGGTGTATAGCCCGGTATTGAGATCGGCGAGCAGGACGGCGGTCGCATCGATCCGGCTCGAGCGGATGCGCATATTGTCCGACATCAGCCGGGCGTTCGAATAGGCGAGATCGCCGTCGAGCCGCACATTCTCAAGCAGCCCGCCCGCCGCAGCGTTCAGCCCTGCGATCCGGCTTGCACGCGCGCTAACCGGCATGATCCAGGCGTCGCGATCGAGCCGGGCCGCGCCGCTGGCGCGCAATCCGAGGATCGCCATGTCGTTGAAACCGAGCCGTGCGGCGTTGACTTCATAGGCGATTCGGGGGGCAGCAAAGGCTCCGTCAAGCGTAAGATTGGCGACGATCCCGGCGCCATTGAGGTTTTCCGCAATGGTGCCCGGTTGCAGCAGGCGGAAGCCGATAGCCAGATTGCGCATCCGGCTTTCACCCAGATCGACCAGGCCCTTGGCGTCCAGCGCGAAATTCTCGTTTCCGATCCGCGCGGCGAGATCGAACCGGCGCTCGTTCGCGGTGGTCGTGATGTCGATCGCGGTCTCGGGTGCCAGCAGCGTGCTCGGCTGGCTCTTCAGCAGCAAGGCCGGACGCATCGTGCCGCGCGCGGCGAAGGTGCCGTTGCGCGCGGTCAGCGCGATGTCGCCGAGCGACTGGTCGCCCAGCGAGCCCTTTAGCGCGCCATTCCAGGCCTGCCAGTCGCCCTTGCCGCTGAGGTCGAGCTGCATCGGCTGGGCAATGCCGGTCAGACCCGCGATCAGGCCCTCGGCAGGTGCATCGAGGCGGAAGGTCAGGTCGAGCGTGTTGGTTTCGGGCACCGCGCGCAGATCGATGACCGCGCTTTCGCCGCCCGCAAATCCCGCGCCGGCGGTGGTGGCCGCGCGCGCGCTGACCACGGCGGTCCGATCGGCAATATGCACCTTGCCGTTCAGCGATGCACGGTGTCGCTGGCCGGTGACGGGCGCGTCGATATCGATCCGGCGAAGCTGCAGATTGGCGATATCGAGGTCGAGATCGGGCAGCAACGGCTCGTTGGTCGGTGGGGTTTCGTTGAACGTGGGCAGTCGCCGCAGGCGCATCTGCGGCACGATCAGCGAGCGGATATCGACATGGCTTCCGATAAAGGCAAACGGCCGCCAGTCGAGCTCGACCAATGGCGAGGATGCGAACACGCCCTTTGGATCGCGCAGGGTCAGGTCGCGAATGCGCATCTCGCCATAGAGCGACCCCTCGATCGCGCCTATGCCGATGCTCATCCCGTTCTCGAACTCCATGCCTTCGATTTGCCTGGTGACGAACCGCTTGCCGCTGCTGCTGTCCAGCCAGACATAGGCGATGGCGAACAGCACCACGATCGAGCCGACCAGCACCGCAAGGCCGATGGCGATCCGGCGCAGCCAGGATGCGCGCTCCGGGCGCGCTACGGCCTGCTCCTCGGCGGGGATGGCGACGCTGTCTTCGGTTTCGGCCATCAGAAGGCCTGCCCGATCGAGATATAGATCGCGACGCGCGATTCTCCGGGGCGGCGGCCCAGCGGCGTGGCGACATCGAGGCGCATCGGGCCGAAATTGGTATAGAAGCGCCCGCCTATGCCGACGCCATAGCGCAGGTCGTCAAAGCCGGGCGTAGAGCGGGTCGAGACCTGGCCCGCATCGATAAAACCGACGATCCCGTAATTGCCGAAGCGATAGCGCACTTCCGCCGCCGCCTCGACCAGGCTGCGTCCGCCGATGGGCCGGTTGTCGGGGTCCTTGGGCCCCAGCTCCTGATAGCCGAAGCCGCGCACCGAGCCGCCTCCGCCAGCATAGAAGCGCCGCGACGGGGCTATGTCCGCGCGATCCGCGCCATAGATCGAACCCACGCGCGCGCGCCCGGCGATGACGATATTGTCGCCGACCGGATAATAGCCGGTCGCCTCGAACAGCCCGCGCCCATAAAATTGCGTGCCGCTGCCGAGCGATGCCTCGGGCGAGATCTGGGCCGACAGGCGGAAGCCGCTGGTCGGGTCTAGCAGGTCATTCGATCGGTCCCAGGTGATCTGCCCGGGCAATGCTGCGACATAATAGGTCCGGCGGTCGCGCTGGCCGGTGGTGAAATTGAAATCCTGCTCGTTGGTGCCGAGCAGTTCAAAGCCATAGCTGTAGGTGATCGGCTTCTGCCAGATGGGGGTGCTGTAATAGGAGACACGCCCCGCGAGGCGACCGGTAAAGGCCTCATAGGCGGCAAAGTCGCTGCGCAGCGCGGACAGACTCAATTCGACCGCGCGGTCACGGCGGCCCGCATTGGATCGGCGGAAGGTGACCGACGCCCCCTGTTCCTGCGTGCCCCCGGTGGCGCTGACGATCAGCGCGCCTTCGGGCGGGAACAGGTTGCGGTGCGTCCAGCTACCCTGCGCGCGGATGCCCTGACCGGTGCCGTAACCGGCATTGGCCGCCAGCGTCCGCGCCGGGCCTGCTTCCTGATCCACCGCGAGATCTGCATATTGCGTGCCGCCGGGCGCCTCGACGCCCGTCGGCTGCGGTTGCACCGCTACCGTGGAGTAAAGCCCGGTCGCAACCAGTGCCTTGCGCAGATCGTCGACCAGCCGGCTGTCGTAAAGCTCGCCCTTCTTGAAGCGCGCTAGCTTCGTGATGTGGTCGGAATCGAACACGGTCGACCCGCGCGTGAGAATGTCGCCGAAGCTGCTGCGCGGCCCCGGCGTCACGGGAAGCGTGTAATCGCCGGTCTCGGTTTCGGGATCGAGAAGCACGTCGCGCTGGCCGACCTGCGCAAAGGGATAGCCCGACTGGGGCAGCGCCACGGCAATGTTCGCCTCGGCCGCGAGCACCCGCTCGGCATCGATCGGCTGGCCCGGCTTGGGCACGAAATTGCGCGAGATAAGGTCCTCGGGCTCGACCGGCCAAGCGTCGAAGGTAATTGAGCCAAACCGGTAGCAGGGTCCCGGCGAAGCGGTCAGCACGACCACCAGCGGCCCGGTTCCGGCTTCCGGAAACTCGATCGCGCCGTTGACCGTGGCGTCGTGGAAGCATTCGCCGATCAGCAGATCGGCGAGTAGCTGCTGGTCCTCCAGCATCCGCGCGGAGACCATCGCGCCGTTGCTCGCCTTGCCATCGCCGTCGTCGAGCGCCGACAGCTCCTCGAACCTGGACCGGATCGTTTCGGCACCATCGGGGCTGGGACCCGAGCCCGCAACCGCTGCCCCGAGCAAATCCAGCCCTTCGATACGATAGCTGTAGCGTACCGTCTTCGACACGCTGTCGTCCGCCTCGGTATACCGGCTTTCCTCGAAGGGCTCGACATCGAAGCTCTCGATCGGCCCCAGCGGGGCGTCGATCTCGGGTTCGTCTGGCAGGCGCGGCAGCATCGGATCGGTGGACAGTGACGGATCGCGCGCGGACCGCGCCTGCGCTTCAAGCTCAGTCTGTTCGGTATCCCAATCCTCGACCGTGCCCAGGGGGGCATCCGGATCGATCGCAGGGATGGTGGCATCGAACTCCTCGTCGTCGATGATCGCAGGCTCGGCGGAATTTGGAGCCGGTTGCGCAGGGATACTCTGATCCGCCGGCTGCATGGCCTGGGCGGCAGGGCTGGCACATAAGGCGGGCAAAACAACGCAACAGACCGAACGAAGGCGCAAAGACATCGAAAATCCTGGTTTCCAGGGCGCCTGGCTGAACGTCCCCCGCCGCATTACGCGCCATCCAGCCAATTGGTTCACGCACATGGGTTAGAATGATGGGCTCAAGCGGCCGAGGCGCTCCATCACCTGCAGGCTGACCCGTCAGGGATCGCATCTCCCTTTGAACGGTATTGCAATCGGCCAGACGAAATTCCTTGCCTTGCGATGCCGGGACCCGAAGGACAGATGCATGACGACATCCATTGCATCGCCTGCCCTGCGCAGCATCTCGCTCGATCGGGTCGGTTACGATGACACGCCCGCAGACCGCGTCGACCGCAGCGTACCGGTCGAAGCGCCAATCGCGATCGAATATAACGGCATCGGCTATGCGGTGATGATGGGCACGCCGACCGATCTCGCAGACTTCGTCACGGGCTTCACGCTCAGCGAAGGGCTGGCGCATGCCGACGAACTGTCCGAGCCGCAGGTCGTGCCTGTGGAGGGCGGATGGGTCGCGAGGCTCAATCTGCCGCCGCGTTCGCTGCCGCGGATCCTGGAACGTGCGCGCAGCCGCGTTTCGGAAAGCGGGTGCGGCATCTGCGGTATCGACAGCATTGCAGCTGCCCTTGCACCGCTGCCAAAGGTCGTCGCGCGGATCGAGGTTGCACGCGAAGCGATAGCCCACGCGCTGAAGGCGCTCAGCGATCGCCAGTTGCTCGGCCAGGCGACGGGAGCCACCCATGCCGCAGCCTTTTGTTCGCCCAAAGGCGAGATACTGGCGGTACGCGAGGATGTCGGACGGCACAACGCGCTCGACAAGTTGGTCGGGACGCTCGCCCGGTCGGGTGTTTCGCCAGAGACGGGCTTTGTCCTTCTCTCAGCCCGGTGCAGCCAGGAACTGGTCGAGAAATGCGTTCGGGCAGGCTTTCCCTTGCTGATCACGATCAGCGCGCCGACCAGCCTGGCGATCGACCGCGCGCGCGAAGCCGGACTCGCGCTCGGCGTGCTGGCGCGCCACGACACGATGCTGATAGCGAACGACCCGCATAAGTTGATTGCCTGAGCGCGGGCGCTGGGGACACGCGCAAACAGGGATCGAATTGCACGGCTGCGGGTAGGACCGGGATATGTCCGTTTCCACCATTCCCGAATGGCAGCAGCTCGCGCTCTATGCGGTCGCAGCAGCGCTGGCGCTGGTCGTGCTGTTCAATATCCCGTTCCTGGGGCGCATCATCCGCAGCCTGTTTTCGGTCGCAATCCTGGCGTTCATGGTCTTCGTGCTGCTGCAACAGGCCCCTTATGACCCGACCTTGTCGCGCTGGACCGAGCGTCTGGGGCTGAGCACCCAACAGGTCGTCGGAGACGAGGTACGGATCAGGCTGGCATCCGACGGACATTTCTGGGCGCGCGTGACGATCAACGGCAATGAGCAGCGCATGATGATCGACAGCGGGGCCACGATCACCGCGCTGTCGGCAGAGACGGCGCGGCAGGCGGGCGTCGGCAAAGAACTGGCCATCGCGCCGGTGATGCTGCGGACCGCCAACGGGGTGGTGCGGGCTGACACCGGAACGGTCGAGCGGCTGCAGATCGAGGGCATCGAGGCGCGCAACCTCAAGGTCGTCATATCCCCCGCGTTCGGCGGAACCAGCGTGCTGGGGATGAACTTCCTGTCGCAACTCGCATCCTGGCGGGTTGAGAAGGACACGCTCGTCCTGGTCCCTGCCGAGGCGCGCTGAACGCCCCCATCCCGCCTTTGGACCCCCTCGTTCAGGCCTGCGCGAGGATGCGTACGGGGACCGCCTTGCTGGCTGGCGTCTTCGATTCCTGGTCATGGTGCGAAAGCGCGATCAGCGGATTGAGTTCGGGATAATAGCCGGCAATCGTGCCCGACGGCAGGTCGAAGGCAACGACTTCCAGCCCGCCGATCCGGCGGTCGATGCCATCATCGGCATCGCCCACCAACGCGATGCGCTGTCCGGGCTTCAGACCGGCAGCGGCGATGTCTGCGGGCGACATCAGCACGACGTCGCGCTTGCCTTCGATCCCGCGTAGCCGGTCGCTATAGCCATAGATGGTGGTGTTGAACTGGTCGTTCGATCGCAAGGTCACCAGCCGGTACCGGCCATGACCATCGGGGATGTTGGTCGCCGCGAGCATTTCGGGCGCGGTGAACTGCGCCTTGCCGCTATCGGTCTTCCACACCCGCTCGCGTGCACTGTTGCCGCGATAGAAGCCGCCCGGCTCGAACATGCGCGCGTCCATGTCATGAAACTCGTCGGGATAGGTCTGGGCGATGAGATCACGCACTAGGCTGTAGTTGCCGGTCCAGTCATCCCATCGGACGTTCGGATTGGGCGGCAGGCTGTGCTTGGCCATGCCCGCCACGATGGCCAGCTCGGACCTGAGATGCGGGCTGGCGGGCGTGCGGTGGCCGAGCGAGCCATGAATATGGCTGAAGCTGTCTTCGATCGTGACGGTCTGCGGCCCGGTCGCCTGGCTGTCCTCTTCGCTCCGGCCCAGGCACGGCAGCAGGAACGAGACGCGACCGTTGAACAGATGGCTGCGGTTGAGCTTGGTTGCGATCTGCACGGTCAGCTGCAGCTTTTCCCATTGCTGTTCGACGCGGGTCTGGTCGGGGACGGCGCGGAGGAAATTGCCGCCGAGCCCGACGAAAGCCTGGGCGCTGCCATCGAGCACTGCTTCGCAGACCTCCACCGTGGTCATGCCGGTATCACGCGGCGGATCGAAGCCGAACATCTCCGCCAGCCGGTCGAGCGGCACGAGTTCGGGCTTCTCCGAGATTCCCACGGTACGCTGGCCCTGGACATTCGAATGACCGCGCACCGGGCAGATCCCGGCGCCGGGCCTGCCGATATTTCCGCGCATCAGCAGCAGATTGAGCAGCATCGCGATATTCTCGAAGCCGTGGACATGCTGGGTCAGGCCCATGCCGTACACGCCGATCACGCGTTCTGACGAGACATAGACCTCGCCTGCGCTTTCCAGGTCGGCACGGCTGAGCCCCGATTCACGCTCGATATCCTCCCAGGACGTCGCCTCGGCCTGGTCGCGGAATGCCTCGAATCCGGTGCAATGCTCGGCGACAAAGGCCCGGTCGATCAGCGTCCCCCCGCGCAGTGTGTCCTGCTCGAACACATATTTGCACAGTCCCATGATCGCTGCGATGTCGCCGCCTGCGCGCACCTGCAGATACTGGCAGCTCAACTCGGTATCGCTGCCCGTCAGCATCTGCGCGGGACTTTGCGGATTGGTGAAGCTGAGCAGACCCTTTTCGCGGATCGGGTTGAACGTGACGATCCTGCAGCCGCGCTGCGCAGCCTTCTGCAAAGGATGCAGAAAGCGCTGGCTGTTGGTGCCGGTATTCTGACCAAAGAAGAACAGCGCATCGCAATGTTCGAAATCGTCGAGCGTGCAAGTGCCCACCGGAGAGCCGATCAGCTTTTTCAGCGTCACCGATGTGGTCTCATGGCACATGTTCGAACTGTCGGGCAGGTTATTGTGCCCATAAAGCCGCGCGAACAGCGCATAGAGATAGGATGTTTCCAGGCTGGCGCGGCCCGACGCGTAGAACACCGTCTTTTTCGGATCGATCGACTTCAGCTGCACCCCGATCTCGGCAAAGGCCTCGTCCCAATCACAGGCGACATAACGGTCGATCGCAGCGTCATAGCGCATCGGGTGCGTCAGTCGCCCGACGCTCTCGAGCGCATGGTCGGTCCATCCGCGCAATTCGGTGACGCTATGACTGGCAAAGAAATCGGGCGTGCAGCGATGCGTGGTCAGTTCCCAGAGTGTCGCCTTTGCACCGTTTTCGCAGAATTCGAAGGCGTGCGGGTGCTTGGGTTTGCCCCATGCGCAGCTGGTGCACATAAACCCGCCGGGCTTGTTCTGCGTCCGCAACGTGGCCAGCGCACCAGGCGAGGGTTTTTCCCGCACCACCGTTTCGGCCATTCCACGAACCGAACCCCAGCCACCTGCAGGTCCGGAATAGCTGGCCGTTCCAGCATCCGTGTCATCGCCGTGTTCTTCCGCCATCGGGGCTCCAATGCTCTGTCCTCTCCCAGATAAGCGATGGCAGCCATTGGAGTTCCCTGGCTCGGGAAATGTCAGTGCATGGCCGCAGAGCCGCGCGCTGTAGCAACGAACGTCAGGCCGGGCTGGAAGCCTTCATGCGATAGAAAATACCGCTTTCGTCCTGGCCGGTCAGCTCCAGCACGCCGCTGACCACGATCATCTTAGTCTCGTTGGTCGGAAACGGGATATCCGCATAGACTTCAATGAACTGGTTGGGGACTGCATGGAAGTGGAAGGGGCAGCCGGGGGGATAGGCGAGCAGCACGAAATGCTTCTGGCGCCCCCCGGTCTCGAGCGGCTTCATCCAGCCCGCCACCTTGATCCTCTTGCCCGCCAGCGCCTTGACCGCAGGGGTGAACAGCGGCTTGGAATAGAGATAGCCGTCCTTGCCAGTGCGGGTCTGTTCCTTGGTTGCCTCCAGCACGGCCCAGGACACGCCGCCCTTGGGGGTGGCGGCGGGCTTCCAGACATCCTCCACGGGCGCCTTCTTGCCCTGCTGCATTGCGGCCTGGCCTGCGGTCTGCGGCAAGGCGATGAGGCTCAATATGGCAAGAGCGAGAAGGGGCAGGCGCATGTCGTCTTCCTCAGCTGTAGCGGGCAAGCGTTGTGGCAAGGTCGACCCGGAAGATCCGGATCGCGGGGATCAGGGCGGCGATGAGACCGATGGCGAGCGCGGCAATTAGGATGACGCCCTCGCCTGGCAGGAAGCGCATGGCGGACAGGCCCAGTTCGTCGAGCGTCGGGAAGCTTGCGCTAGCCAGCGCGATCAGGCCATGCGCCGCCGCGATTCCGCCCAGCGCACCGATCGCGGCGATCAGCAAGCCCTCGATCAGGATCGTGCCGAATACGGTGGAAGGCCGCGCCCCCATCACGCGCAGCAGCGCCAGGTCGCCCTCGCGGGCACGCGTCGCATTCCACAGCGCCACGAACAGGCTGAGCCCCGCAGACAGCGCCAGCAGCCAGCCAAACAGCCGCGCACCTTCGATGATCGATCCGAACAGCCCCAGCAACCGTGCCGCCTCGGCGGCGGGGGCCGCAGCCTGGAGTGCGCTCTGGCGGTTGATCTGGCTGGGCAGCCGCATCGCAGCCGAAGCGTTGCGATAGCGCACCAGCAGAGCGGTGATCTCCGGCTCGATGCCCGGCATCGCGGCATCCTCATGATGCTCGTCATGCTGAGCGGACTCGGCATCGTGATCGTGCCCGACATGCTTCTCATCGTGATCATGCCCGGCCTCGTCATGATCCTCGTGCTCGATGCCATGCACGTCCCACACCGATTCGACCGAGGTCAGGATCAGCCGGTCCAGCACCGTGCCGCTCGGGGCCAGAATGCCGACGGTCTCGAACGGCGCATGGTCGTGCCCCTGCCCGTCTTCCTCGCCCGTCACCAGCCCGTGACTGCCGATGAACTTCTGCCCAAGCCTGGCTCCGGTGCGCCGGGCCACCTCTGCGCCGAGCACGGCCTCGGCCGGTCGGGCGAAACTGCGTCCTTGGGCCACACGTGCTCCATAGAGCGGCAGCAATCGGTCGTCGCTGCC
>NZ_LSIS01000174.1:0-2368 GCF_001556365.1 Blastomonas sp. CCH1-A6
ACCTTCCACCGAACGTCACCCTGAAACAAGTTCAGGGTGACGTTCGGTGGAAGGTCAGCGAGCATTACCCACTATTCCGCGCACACCCCAATCCACATGTCTCGCGGCATCTCGATGCGGATCGGGGGGCCGCCCTTGGGTTCGGGGATGCCGTCATACCAGAGCGAGCGGGCGAGGTCGGGCATGAACACGCCGAGCGGGGCGGGGCTGTCCAGCATCGGGGGTTCGGCGACATATTTCAGGCCATTGGGCTCGCCGATAAAGGCGTGGAAATAGAGCTCCTCCTCGCCCTCTTCCTGCGGCAGCATCTGCGGCGGGCTCTGCGCATCGCCCAGGCCATCGACCGGGATCAGCGTGGTCGAGCCGAAGCCGTTCGAACCGGTGAAGGTGAAATACTGGCGGAAGATGAGCTTATCGTCCTCGTCCTTCTGCTCGAGCACCGCGACCAGGTCCGACTGCGCGCTCGGCGGCAGCGCGGGCTTTTCGAAATGCAGCGAGAAGCGCGTCGGCCAGGGCGAATGATAGCTGGCCTTGAGGATCGGGCAGGCCAGCGGCTTGACCTGCACCGCCGCCGCCGGGTTGATCTCCAGCGTATCGATGGCAAGCCGGTCGCCCACGATCTTGAAGCTGGCATAGGCGTCCCCCGCGGTCGGGCAGCAATTGGCGTCGGTGTCGCGCCAGAGCGAGAACGAGCTGCTGATACCGTACAGGCTATATTCGACGCCCTTCCACAGCCCCAGCCCCCTGGGCAGCCGCGTGCGCAGTTCCTCCTTCCAGCCGTTCATGCCGATATTGGCCCAGCCATCGCCGCGCAGCAGGTAGAGCGTGTCGGCATTGCCCTCCCCCGTCCCGGCGGTGCGCGCGGGCATGTGCAGCATCAGCTTCTCGCCGTCGTCGATCAGCAGCGGGGTCGAGGCCTCGCCTTCGGTGGTGGTAAAGCCGATCAATTGCGGCGCAGCGCCGGTAATGTCCCAGGCGACCGCGGCGCGCAGCAGGATGCCGCCGCCCGGCTCCAGCCCGCTCATATATTGCCAAGCGACCGAACGCCGGCGCCCCTCCTCGCCCGCGTTGAGGACACCGGCGGATTCGACGACGCAGTTCTCGACCGCCGCGATCTGGCAGGCTTTCGCGAAGTCCGGTCCGAACCCGGCGGGGGCGCGGATCGACGCGGCAAGCTTGGTCAGCCCCTCGATCTCGCTCTTCACATAGCCCAGGCTCTCGATGATCAAATCCGCATTGGCGGTCTGCGGGCTGTCATCCTCGCTATATTCGAAGCCCCGGCGCAGATCGGCGAGCGCCTCGTCGTGCCGTTCGGCGATCACCGCCTTGCGCGGATCGACCTTCTGCCAGGCCTTGAACGCCGCCTCGACATCGGCCCAGCCCGAGGCGATTGCGCGATCGGCGCATAGCGCCTTCGCGTTGAGCGTGCGGTCGGGACACGGCGCGGCGGGGCTTGAAGCCGCGAGCAAAAGGGCGGGCAGCAGGATCACGAAACACTCCAGTCAGGCGCGACCCTGCCAGCCCTGTTTTCAGCAAATTGCCGCCGAAATCAACGCGTTTCGGCGGCGGGTGATTACTTGCCGGTCCAGTTCGGCGCGCGCTTCTGGGCGAAGGCGGCAGCGCCCTCCCGTGCGTCCTGCGAGGTCATCACCGGACCGACGATTTCCTGCTGCTTCGCCCACATTTCCTCGTCGCTCCAGCCGCGCGATTCGACGATCACCTGCTTGGAAACGCGCACCGCGAGCGGGCCGTTGGCGCTGATCTTGTGCGCCAGTTCGAGCGCGCCGTCGATCGCCGGACCTTCGACCACGCGGTTGACGAAGCCGATCTCGTAGCCGCGCTGGGCAGAGATGAAATCACCGGTCAGCGCCAGTTCCATCGCGATGCGCGGCGGGATCTGGCGCGGCAGGCGCATCAGGCCGCCGGCGGCGGCAGCGAGGCCGCGCTTGGTTTCGGGAATGCCGAACTGCGCACCGCTATTGGCGACGAGCAGGTCACAGGTGATCGCGACCTCCATGCCGCCCGCCAGCGCATAGCCATCGACCGCAGCGATGAGCGGCTTCTTCGGCGGCGACTCCACGAAACCGGCGAAGCCCTTGCCCTTCACCATCGGCATCTCGCCGGTGAGAAAGGCTTTCAAGTCCATACCCGAGCAGAAGGTGCCGCCCGCCCCCTTGATGATGCCCACGCGCAAGTCGTCATTGGCATCGAGCTCTTCCATCGCGGCGGCGACGCCTTCGGCCACCGCGCGGTTGACCGCATTCTTGGCCTCGGGCCGGTTGATGGTGATGATGAGGACGCCATCGTCGGCGAGGGTCAACACTTCGGACATGCAAATTCTCCCTGAAAAGCCCCTCACCTTTAGGGG